>JAFUOX010000078.1 GCA_017481725.1 Kiritimatiellia bacterium
CGCTAGTGTTTATTTCGGCATCACGGCTCTGCGACCTCTGCGGCCTCCGCGTCTCTGCGTCCCTTCGGCGTCCCGTGCGTCACGTGCATCACGTGCAGGAAGAGTATGGAGAAGCGACTTCCAGTCGCTTTGCGTGCGGTAGCATGCTTCAAAAGTGCGAAGAAGGGACGCTGCGACGCGGAGGACGCAGCGGACGAGATTAGACGCGACAGCAAAAAACAATGGTCTAGCATCTAAATGGTTGGGGGGTGTTTACAAGCTTGCGAGTTGGCGAGTTTATTGACAATCTAGGGTAATACCCCACTCAACCGATTGACCTACAGTCAAACGTCCTTCTCCTCCCCAAATACATGTATTATTAGGAACTACTCGCAGGCTTATAGAATTTTGATTCCATTGGCGACGATCCAAAAAGCCAACATTCACCGCATTGATAAAATTTAATTTTATTTTAGGATTTACCCCATATTCCATTGCCTCTAAATTTACGGGCTGAAAGCTTCCGTCAAATTCAGCTGGGAATTTCATAGTAACTGCATCCTTACCTTTTTGCTTGTAAATAAAATCACTACCAATAATTAAATCTAATGGGATATAAACATCTGTATCTATTAGCTTACCTGTCCAAGAAATATCTTTCTCAGCAACAAGCTTATACTTGATAGAAAAAATTCCTTCCTCAACCTTTGCTTTTTGATAAAGCGTGAAAGCCAGTTCCCCATCTATCTCTATAGGATATTTTGCTGAAGCTACTAACTCATCTCCAGCTTCTTTTACAAATTTGGTAAGCTTTGTTTGCGAAATAATTTTACTCCAATCAAAGCTCTTCCCTTCCAAGCTGCCAGTCAGCTTTGGCGAACCAGTAATTGCTAAACGCCCTAACATTGACGTACCCTTGTACTTTAGACTTTGCAGCTGACCATCTAGCCCAAATTCTGCCGACATACCATTCGGATTATCAATAACATTATCTGGAAGCTTAACCTTTGGCTTTAAGAATTTTACTGGATTTTCCAATTCACCATCGTAGATTGCAAAAAGTACGGTATTTGCATGATAATTATTTGGCATCGGCACATTGAGAACTAAGCGGTTTCTCCCTTTTTTGGCATTCAATGTATGATATTTACCTTTAACCGTTGTTTTCACGCCATTAAGATAAATGTCAAAAGCCTCCCACTGTGCCTTATTTATCTTTAGAGTTAGCTCGCCATCCTTTGGCGAAATAAAATCTGTTGCAAGAAGGCGAACCCCATTCTTATTCGCAAAAGGACCTATTGCCTCCTTATAAGCCTTATCAACTGTCCATGGAATATATGCAATTGCAGCATAACCAAAGCGAGAGGTATCTGGTGTGCAACGCCATTGCTCATTAGGTGCAACACCAAAGTTTTCAAGCTCTGCATCTGGTGTTGCCATCTTGAGAAAAGCAGCTTCATCAAAGCTCTCACGCGAAATTGGGCCAAGCACATGAGCAGTATCACGAGGAGTATCTCCAGAAATATTCTTCTCGCACAACTCTGGAATAATCTCTGTAAGATATACGCGGAATGGCTTTGAATTATAGAAGAAATCTACACATGCTGCAAAATATACCTTGCCAGGCATTTTATTTGGGTTCTTGATTAGTGCTCCCAAATTTGCAGCGATTGTTGCCTCTCCACTTATTTCACTATTAGGGTCAGAAGTTTTCACAATACGTGCATTTTCAAAAGCAGGAGGAAGGAAAAACGTAGTATGAGCACCAACAATAGGATTACTTGTGCTATTCTTAATTTGGATACTCATCTGCTTAAAGCCATTACGAACAAGCTTGAAGCTGATGCCTGGAAGCTCCTGCTCAATCTCAGCATCCCGTAAAACAGTTAATGCACCAGTAAATTCAGATGAATGTGGCAAGGTGTAAAAGCCACGTTCAGTTTTACCGACTACCTGATTATCCAATTTTACCTCAGTAGGTGCCCCAGAAAAAGAAATACTCAATGGATAATCGGAGCCAAGCTGAAGAGGCATGAAGCGTGTCAATCTCCAAACAACGGTATTCCCTCGAGAACTTATCTTTTCAAGCTTACTATGGTAGTATTGATAACGATAGGCACCATACTGGTTATCATTAGCATAAAACCAATCAGGATTATTTCCATGACGCTTCAACCATTCGCATTGCTTTGCGAGCTCCTGCTCATCACACCAGGAATGGATACCAAAGCTTATACGTGGATATTCTGGAGTCCCAATTGCTTTCTGAATATTTGAGGAAAGATTATTTTCAAATAGTTCCTCATTAGGATTAGTATCATTTGCTGAAAACAGATGAGCTGTCATCCATGTATCTACAGGAACATCGCAATTTTCCACAACCCAATCCCCAGAAACATAATGCCCGGTACCAATAATTATCTTTCTCAAAACGGAGGGACGAGATTCATCAATTTCAGACTCCCAGTTAAATGGAGCACCGAAAGAGACACATGAAGTATCGCAAATTGATTCAATAGCTATTTTATTTTCAAGCACCTCAATATGCATTTCATTATCTTCGATTTGCATTAAGAAAGGATGCGTGGCACTATGGTTTGCCAAGGCACTTCCCTCTTTAAGCATTTCTATTGCCTCTTTTTTATAAAAATCTTCATTTTTATTTAAGAAAAATGTGGCAGTGTAGCCAATTGAATTATACATTTTAGCACGTTGGACATGATTAGGATTTGAGTCATCCCAACGGGAGGTAAATGCAAGAACTGCCCCATTAGGCAGTGGGGGAATAGAAGCAGATGCATTTGCGGCTTCTGCTGCTGTTGGGTATTTTACCACAAGCTCTTGCGAATAAGTCTGAAACCCCAGAGGGTTAGCAAGAGCAGCTCCTGTGCTAATTGCTAAGAGAGAAATACTGATATTTTTTTTCATAACAAATCCTTTCTTTACTTAACTATAATCATTGTTGAGTTAATCGATGGACGCCAAGGTCTAATCCACATTTCAGCTTCATTAGTAATCCATTTTGATGTGCTATCTGGAGCTTCACCATCATCAGTTACTGCAGCCCAAGTAGAAAGATATGTTTCATTTACATGGTGAGTTAGTTTTCCTGCATTTATACCATAGAAAATTTTAACAGTTTCATCAATTGTTGGGCATGGTCCATAATAATAAACATCTGTTAATTTCTGTGAACCATATGCAACTGTGTAAATTTTTTCAGAAAAATTTTCTAAGCATGCACGATAAGTAATATTTGTTACACCAGAACCTGTAATAATGTATCTACCTACTGACTTTGCAGGTAGCTCAAGCTCCTTTAGTGAACTGCATTTTGCAAATGTCATTTCTCCAAATTCACATGGAGCAGCATTTTTAGGGAATTCAACCTTTGCTAGCTTTGTACAATTAAAGAATGCACCCTTATCCCAGCCACCGGCAATCATTGTTAAACAAGCGCCAAAATATACTTCTGTAATTGGCTGATTAGCAAATACGCTTGCTCCTATTGTTTTTACACCACGAAGATATAGCGGTTGCTCAGGGAAGGTTACACCACCAAATGCATTTGCACCAAATGCTTCAAGTGTATCTGGGAACATTGGAGTGATTGATACAAGGTTTGTGCAATTATAAAAAGTATTATTACCAATAGAGGTTAAATCCTCTGGCAATATGATGCTCTGTAGATCGCCACAGTCTTCAAAAACACCAACAACACTAGATGATGAGATAACACCTAGCACATTAGTTGTGTTTGACAAATCAACTGCTGTTAGCTTTGTTTTTGCAAAAGCACCAGCGGACAACATACATTCTGATTCAAAGCATAATTCACCAGTTAATGCTGTATTGTAGAATGCCTGTTCACCCACATTGAGTACTGAAGAAGGAAGCATTGGGGTAACTGTTGTAAGCATTGAGCAATTCTTGAAGGCTCGTGTAGGGATTGACGTTATTGAGTTATTGAGAGTAACGGAGGTTAGGCTTTTACAATTTTCAAAAACACCAGAATAACTATTATGACTACCAATGGAAGTTACACCTGACAAATCTGCGGTTGTAACCTTTGTATTTGCAAATGCGCAATAGCCGAGGTCACAATTACCCTCTGAAATATCAATATCGCAAGCTAGTGCAGAATTTTCAAATGCGCCACGATTAATTTCTAGTATTGTGCTTGGGAAGCTAGAGATATAGGTTAAATTTGTACAATTCCAAAAAGCAAATTCTCCGATTACTTCAAGGGTATCAGGAAAAATAATTGAGGTTAAATTAGTTGCATTGGCATTACTGGCACCTGTCCATCTATTATTGAATGGGGAATAAATTTTACGGATTTTCATTTGTAGGTTAGGCAAACCAGAGCCATTATTTGTAATATCGCCAGTAAAATCAAGATTTCTACCATCGGTTGGGGATTCAATGCAAGCACCGACCTGAATTCCATAATTACTATCTAGAGAAGAAGCCTTAAATGCCCAGCCTTGATCAGTATCACGTAGAACAAGAGTTTGAGAACCATTCAAATCAATTTTTGTAAACTCCCAATCAGCAAAGCTTGTTATAGCGATTAGTGTTAGACTAGCAACGATTAGATTTTTTTGCATAATTTCCCTCATTTCCCGACTGCAAACATTGCAGTGATATAATAAAAATACTATATTTCCGCTTTTAAAGTCAATAAAATTTTGGAAATAAATACGTTGCGAAAGTATTGGTAAAAATAAAATAAAGCAAAATATTTTCTTTAAACTCTCACATTTATAATATATAATTTAACGCAAATTTTATCGAGGAGAAAAATGATAAATGCAGGTCTAATTTTAGAGGGCGGTGCCATGAGAGGCCTTTTTACCGCTGGCGTATGCGATGTATTGATGGAAAACAATATTGATTTTCCATGTGCTATGGGCGTATCTGCTGGTGCTCTCTTTGGCTGCAACCTAAAATCAAAACAAATTGGTCGCGTTGTTCGTTACAATACAACCTATTGTAATGATTCTAGATACTCTAGCCTTATTTCCCTTCTAAAAACTGGCGATCTCTACAACTATGAGTTTTGCTACAAAACTCTAGTTGATGAACTTGATATTTTTGACAGAGAAACCTACAACAAAAATCCTATGCAATTCTTTGCTGTGGCAACTAATGCTATAACAGGAGAGCCAGAATACCATGATTGCAAAATTGCTAATACAGAAACACTTGATTGGTTCCGTGCTTCAGGAGCAATGCCACTTGCTGCTCGCCCTGTCAAAATCGGCAACAAGATTCTAGTTGATGGTGGAATTTCTGACTCAATTCCTCTAAAAAAAATGCAGGATATGGGCTTTGCTAAGAATGTGGTTATTCTTACTCAGCCAGCTGATTACATAAAAAAAGAAAACAAGCTTCTTCCTCTATTAAAAATCAATCTTCGCAAATATCCAAAGGTCATTGAAGCCATAAAAGATAGGCATATACGCTACAACAACACACTCGATTTTATTCGTCAAGAAGAAGCAAATGGCAATGCCTTTGTTATTCGACCTCCTGCTAAGCTGAAGGTTGGCATGCGAGAAACGAATCCCGAAAGACTAAGAGCAATCTACGAAATAGGTAGAAAGACAACAATTAGCATTCTTCCACAGCTTAAAGCTTGGCTAAGACTGCACATCTCTTAGCATAGGGATTGATGGTGCGGCACCAGCCTTGCTTACACAAATTGCAGATGCACGAGTGGCAAGCTGCATTGCCTCTGGAATCGTTGCTCCAGCAGCAAGCTTAGCCAAGAAATAGCCAATAAATGTGTCGCCCGCAGCTGTTGTATCAACTGCAACCACCTTTTGGGCTGGCTCAAAATGATGGATTCCATCCACTCCGCTATAGACACTGCCACGAGAACCAAGTGTTAGCAACACACTTGTTGTTGGGAAGCTTTGCTTAAGCATTGCTAGCAAAGCTTCATAATCATCATAAGAAGCAGCTCCTACTAGCTCTGCTGCCTCTACCTCATTTACAACAAGAACTTCAACTGCTCGTAAATCAATTTCACGGATAGATTTATCCATTGGTGCTGGGTTAAACACAACCTTTAAGCCTCGTTCAGCACCCAATGCAATAAGCTCACGCACTGCTGAGGTTTCATTCTGCAATAGCATATAATCACCTGCCACAAAGCCCAATGCCTCAACTGCTTTTGCTGCATCGGCAACTGTAACACTGCGATTTGCTCCACCCTCAATTAAAATACAATTCTGCCCTTCTGCATTCACTTGAATGATTGCATGACCCGTTGGCCCATCAACCTCTGTCAAATGTGAAGTGCCAGCACCCTCTGACTTTAAAAAATCTACTAACCAAGCACCATCTGCACCAACGTGTCCTACATGGTGCACCACTGCTCCAGCTCGAGCAAGTGCAATACTTTGATTAAGTCCCTTACCACCAGGATGGCGAGCATACCCCGTAGAAGAAAGTGTTTCACCTGGCTGAACAAAATGTGGAACCTGATAAACATAATCAATATTCAACGAACCTACGTTAAGAATTTTCTTCATAATGAAACCTCTTCTTCAACCAAAAAATTAGTTATAAATTACTCTACGTGGCAGAGTATACCCTTCAAATATAAGCCCTCAGGGAAGGACATTGCCACTGGATGATCTGGAGCCTGCATAAATCTGCGTTCCATACGCACAATGCGCTTTGAATCAAGTGCTGCATCTGCCACAACCTTTTGGAACAGCTCTGGCATAACACTTCCAGAGCAAGAATATGTGGCAAGGTAGCCTCCTGGACGAAGCAGCTTAAATGCCAATAAATTAATATCTTTATAGGCACGACAAGCTCGCTCAACATGCCCCTTGGAATCAGCAAACTTTGGAGGATCAAGAATAATAACATCAAAGGTGCGTCTTGAATCGCGGAATTTTCTTAAAGCAGCGAATACATCAGCACATTGCACCTCAAGCTTTGCTTCATCAAATCCATTTAGAGCAACATTGCGCTTTACATTCTCAATTGCCTCTTCAGAGGAATCAATAGAACAAATTGTCTTTGCACCACCCTTTAATGCATAAAGAGTAAAACCACCATTGTAACAGAAGGTATCCAGCACATCTGCATCCTTGCAAATATTACCAACCTCCTGCCAATTATCAACCTGATCAAGATAGCAGCCAGTCTTTTGACCCTTCTCCACATCTACTAACCAATGCACGCCATCTACAGAAACCTCGACTAATGGCGAACCAAAATCTGGGGTAAGAGGTCCTGTTCGCTCCTCTAACCCTTCAAGTGCACGCATTGGCGTATCTGAACGCTCGTATAACCTGCACTCTGGGAAGAGCTCCTGAAATGCTTCGACCAATTCCTTACGCATTGCTTCAAATCCAGCAGAAAGAATTTGAATTGAGATAACATCTACAAAACGGTCAGCTATAAGCCCAGGAAGTCCATCTGACTCACCATGAAGAATGCGCACAGCATTATGTGTGGCAGAGTCCCAACGATTTGCACGCATTGACCATGCAGCAGAAATGCGATTTTTCAAAAAAGCTTTATCTATTTCTTCTGATTTATCAAATGACAAAATGCGTACAACAAGCTGAGCATTTGGTGAATAAAAACCACGTCCAAGAAATTCGCCATTGCTCGCAACAACATCTACGACAGAGCCAACAGCAGCACCTTGAGGGAAGCGTGCAACAGCACCAGAAAACACCCATGGATGCTTGCGTAGCAAGGATTTTTCTTTACCTTTTTTTAATACGATATTCATAATGCTCAAATTTTTCTAATTTAGCTTTTAAAAAAATACTTACTTTACTCTCGCCCATTAGAAGCCAAAGCTCTTGGTCATTTGTAATAGTGGTAATAAAACAGCTATTGCAATTAAAAATACAAAACCACCAATAGAAACGAGCATAATTGGTTCTAGCAATGCAAGCCTTACAGACATATATTTTTCCCACATCCGGCGTGATTTGCTTGCAGAAACCTCAAGCATTTGAGGCAAGCATCCACCTGTTTCGCCTACGCGAGCCCAGCCAGTCAATTCATTACGTAAAACCGGGATTGCATCGATTGCTTCAGACACAGCAACACCATTTCTTACGCGTTCCGTTTGCTCAAGCACAAGCTTCTTAAGCCAGCGATTTCCTGTTCCCTCTCCTGCAATAGGCAATGCATTAACAATTGGCATACCAGCATCAGAAAGCACAGAAAGAATTGCAGCAAAGCGCATGCTTACTAAGCCAGCCATAGCTTGCCCACCAAGCCTACACAAAACAAATTTATCAAATTTCTCAGCAAATTTTTCATTGCGCCTTGCATAGAAGCTAGAAGACACCCATGCAACTAGGCTTCCCACAAGTGCCACTGCAGCTCCTATTACAATAGTTTTTGCGATAACAATAACCACCTTACTCAATGTAGGAAGCTCAGCACCAGAATTTGTGAGCATATTTACGGTGTGTGGCACCACAAATCCAAGCATCACTATGCCAATAATAAAACCAAGAGCAAGAACAAAGCTTGGATATATCAATGCAGAGTGCAATCTATCACGCACCGCCTCCATAGCTTCAATAAATTCTGCTGCCTTTGAGCAAAGCTCCGGCAGTTTACCTGCCTTCTCTGCTGCGGAAAGTGCTGCCAATTCAAAGCTTGAGACACTACCACAATATTCACCTATTGCAGCAGAAAGGTCTGCCCCCTCTCGTACACGCTGCAACACACCAGTAAGAAGCTTTGCAGCCGCATCGCCCTCCGATTTAATAAGAAGTTCAAGTGCTGCATCTAATTGTATGCCGGCAGATAATAATGCACTTAACTCACGATAAATTGCGGCTCGTGTAGCTGCAGAAATCTGCCCAGTAAGCCTTGCTGGGCGGACATATTCTGCAACAATTCCCTTCTCTATAAGTATACGAAGTGCTTGCTTCTCTGAGCTCGCATCAATTGTTCCAGAGCAAGCTTCACCAGTAGCAGTATACCCCTTATAATCGTATATCGGCATTGCTTCCTCCAGAAAAAACAATTTTAACTATTTAGCAAATAAGCATTCCCTCTGCTACCGCACTAGCAACCTTATGTCCCTGCAATAGCTCAAGAATTAAAATAGCAAACATCATTGCTGTAGCAGGGCCTTGTGAAGTAATAATGTTTCCATCAACAAGCACCTTATCTGTAGCAGAATATTTTGCTTCAGGCATTCTATCCTCCAAGCCCGGATAGCAAGTAACGCGGCGGCCATTTAATACACCTGCCTCATACAAAGCAACTGGAGAAGCACAAATAGCCGCAACAAATTTGTTCTTATTTGATGCAAAGCGAGAAATCGTATTCTGCACGCGAGTATCCTCACAAAAAGCTTCCATACCCCCCATGCCACCAGGAAGAATAATTATATCTGCATCCTCTACTGCTTCCTCATTCCACATTTCATCAGCAACAAGTCCAACTCCACGAGAGCCCTCGACATCTAGTCCAGCATCCTCGTCAATAGATAAAGCAATAACTTCTACTCCGCCACGACGTAAAACATCAATAATTGTAACTGTCTCTAATTCTTCTACACCACTTACTACTGGAACAATTGCTTTCATAAATTTCACCTATTTCCTACTTGTTACCTAAAAAAGACTTTAAACTATCGACCTCTTGACCACAGAATATAGAACAATGACTATATTTAGAAACCTAGAGCACTTAGAAGCTTATCCTCTAAGTTGTACAATCTAGTCCCCCTAAGCACTGATCTTGGACTCATAGAGTAAGTAAACACGAAATCGGTCTTCGGTGGAACACGACCACTTAAGTTAATGTCAAAATAAACCTTTTCTCCCTTTTCAAACTCTCTTGAAAGCAACTCTCTTTCAATAGCTTCATCCGTAAAAGAGATTGGTTTAATATCGCATTCTACCTCAAAATTTGTTGTTAGATTAACATTATCAACTCCATAACGGGTTTGAACACGATTTAGAGGCTTTGCAATATTTTGGACTAATTTAAAATTAAAGGATTGACCAGGCTTATTATTTTTGTATTCTTCCTCTGTGCGTACAGTGAATACGCCTGTAATTCTATTTGCAATAGAACTTGCTTCAACCTCTGTTAATTCAGAACAACGCAAGCGAACTGACATTCCTTCAGAGCGAAAACGAATCTCATTAAATAAGCGTTGATTAGAGCCCTCATGAACACCCTTACTTGATGTAATAATCGCATTTAGGCGTGTCATTGGATTGTATTGGCTATCATAGAAGTTTACCATCCACTCAACAATGAATGGCAATAAAGCCAATACAATAATATAAATTAAAATTTTAAAAATTAGCTTAACAATACTCACCGCATCACCCTACCAGAAGCATTACCATTCATTAGTGAAGCAACCTCGCTTACTGTAACACGATTATAATCACCATAAATTGAATGCTTTAGACAGCTAGCTGCAACAGCAAAAGCAAGTGCCTTCTGTGGCTCTGAATATTCAGGCGTATTTAGTGCATAAATTAGCCCCGCAGAGAAGGAATCTCCTCCACCAATTCTATCAAGAATATTTTCGATTCTATATGAGCAGTAGCTACCATCAGCGGCTAGTGGTGCTAGGTATGATTTTTCAGATGCAACATCATATAGCATTGCTCCCCAATTATTATGATCCGCAGAATAGCTCTCACGTAGAGTAATTGCTATCTTTGATGCTTTAGGGAAGCGAGCTGCCAATGCCTGAGCGACCTCTGTATATGCAGCAATATTCAACTGACCAGCCTCAACAGATGTTCCCTTTGCAGAAATACCAAAAACATCTGATGCATCCTCTTCATTGCCAACAATAACATCAACATAAGGAACGATTTGACCCATGCACTCTGCTGCTAATGCCTTTGGTGCTGTTCCCTCACGCCACTTCCAAAGCTTTTTACGGAAATTTAAATCACAAGAAATCTTAATTCCCTTCTCAGTTGCAAGCTTTGTAATAGCAAGTGTTGACTTAAATGCAGCCTCAGAAAGAGATGGTGTAATACCTGTAATATGCAACCAAGTAACGCCAGCTAGCATTGCTTCAAAATCATATTCCTCTGGCTCTGCAAGTGAAATTGATGAGAATGCACGGTCATAAACAACTGATGAACCTCGCTGATTTGCACCGGTCTCTGCAAAATAAATTCCTAAGCGTCCCTTAGATGTCTTAAGGATTTTTGAGGTGTCAACACCCAAGCCACGCATCTCACATAGCATTGCATCAACAATTGCATTAGAAGGGAGTGCTGTTAAATAACGTGTTGAAAGCCCAAACTGTGCAATACTTGCACAAACATTTGCTTCTCCGCCACCAAATACGGCTTGTAGTGTTCCTGGCATTGCCTGAGAAAAGCGTAGGCTACCAGAAGGAGATAAACGAAGCATAACTTCACCGAAACCAGCAATACAAATTGGACTATTTTCCATTGCGATACCTTTCACTGCACTACTACAAAAAAAATGGCGGAGAGGGGGGGATTTGAACCCCCGGTACAGAATTAACTGTACGACGAATTAGCAATCCGCTGCCTTCAGCCACTCAGCCACCTCTCCGCAAAGCATATTCTTTTATATGCATTTGTTATTTGCGTATAATACAAAAATGCTGCTCATGATTCAAGCAAAAAATAAGAAAAATACGTTAGAATCATACATTTTTTTATTTTAAGCAAAAATCTAGCTTACTTTCGCTACGGACATAAATAATAAATATGCAAATATGCTAAATTGCTTCGACAATAACTAAATATTTTTGCGACCAACTTTTACATGTTGTTTAAATAATTAGTCAATAATCCCACATTAACAAATATTTGCTCCTATACATAATCAACAACTATATTTAATTAATTGCTTTAATTTATTGCAAATAAGGAAGTTTTGCTAATTTTACAAAAAAATTATGCATTTTCTCGCATTTTTCGCAAAAAGCTGTTGACTTACAATCTGCGTTTTGCTATACTTTGCACATATTTTTAACGCCGGAGTAGCTCAATCGGTAGAGCAACTGATTTGTAATCAGTAGGTTGCGGGTTCGAGTCCCATCTCCGGCTCCATTTTTTTGCCCTAAAAGCATAAAATTTCTGCTAAATTTAATTATTAGCAAATTAGTTTATCATTCTCTCACCTACCTATTCCTTTTATGCCTATACCAGCATCTAGATTGCTTACCTCTAAAATCAATCATTATTTTACAAATAAAAAAATGCCCATCTTGCGTTTTTCAAGATAGGCATTTTTTATTTATTTTAAGCTACTTAAGGCTTACTTTAGAGTTGCACCGCTGCTAGCATTACCAACAAGCTGTGAATATCTACGCAACCAACCAGTAAATTGACGTGGAGACCACTCTGGCTGATTCTTTCTGCGCTCTTCAAGCTCTGCCGCTGTTAAGCGAACACTTAGCTTGCGGCTATTGATGTCTATATCAATAATATCTCCATCCTTTAGCAAACCAATTGGACCACCTTCAGCTGCTTCTGGAGAAACGTGACCAATGCAAGCACCATGTGTTGCACCAGAGAAGCGTCCGTCTGTGATCAAAGCAACAGACTCACCTAACCCTGCACCAATGATGTATGCTGTTGGAGCAAGCATTTCTTGCATTCCAGGACCACCCTTAGGACCCTCATAACGGATAACAACAACATTACCTGGCTTTACCTTACCATCAAGAATACCCTTGCAAGCCTCTTCCTGAGAATCAAAGCAAATTGCCTTTCCAGAGAATACCATCATTGATGGATATACGCCAGCCTTCTTAACAACAGCACCCTGCTCACAAAGGTTACCTGTTAGAATTGCTAAGCCACCATCATTTGAATAAGCCTGCTTGATTGGACGAATTACTGTCTCATTCAAAATCTTTGCACGGGCAATAATTGAACCAATTGTCTTGCCTGATACAGTCGGGCACTTCTTATTTAGCAAGCGAGGAATCTCACCTATACGCTTTAGAATTGCAGGAACACCGCCGGCTGCATTTACATCCTCAATATGATAAGCACAAGAAGGAGCAACCTTGCAAACATTTGGGCAACGCTTTGAAATGCGGTTTATGCGCTCTAGGTCATATGGAATGCCTGCTTCGTGGGCGATTGCCAATGTATGAAGCACAGTGTTAGAGCTGCCACCCATTGCCATATCAAGAATAAAGGCATTGTCAATGCTGCTCTCTGTAATTAGCTCGCGAGGACGAGGTCCCTCTGCCTTTGCCATCTCAACAACGCGCTTTGCTGCTGTTTTCCATAGCTTCTTACGCTCTGGAGCAATTGCTGGGATTGTACCGTTACCAGGTAGAGCCAAACCAATTGCTTCACACAAACAGTTCATTGAATTTGCAGTAAACATACCTGAGCATGAACCACAGCCTGGGCAAGCATTCTCCTCAATTGTCTGAAGCTCTTCCTCGTCAATAATTCCATTCTTCTGAGCAGCAACAGCCTCAAAAACAGAGTTAAGATCAAGAGCCCTACCTGTCTTTGGATGCTTACCAGCCATCATAGGTCCACCACTAGCAAAAATGGTAGGAACATTAGCTCTGATAGCACCAAGCACCATACCAGGAACAATTTTGTCACAGTTTGGAATGCAAATAAGTGCATCAAATTTATGTGCTGCAACCATTGACTCTACACAGTCTGCAATTAACTCACGAGAAGGTAGTGAATACTTCATACCTGTATGAGCCATTGCAATACCATCACAAACGCCAATTGTATTAAACTCAAAAGGCACACCTCCTGCCTTACGAATCTCTTTCTTAATAAATTCAGCAACCTTATTTAGGTGTACGTGACCAGGAATTACCTCAACGAAAGAATTACAAACACCAATAAATGGCTTATCTATATCCTCTCTTTTTACGCCATCTGCGTATAAAAGACTTCTATGTGGTGCTCTCTCAAACCCTTTTTTAATTGTATCACTATTCATGTTTATATCCTTAAAAACAATAAGTTTCTTTAACAAAAATTGATTAAGAAAATAATACTACAAAAAATGATGAAATGCAAGCACGCATGCCATTAATCATTAAATCAAGTTGTTTTTTGCAAAAAATATTTACTGCTTTTAAAAAGACAATTTATATGGTAAAATAAGAGTGTAATTTTTCTATAACCAATATTTAAAAAGGGGAAAAACTAATGAAACCTGACTCAAATTTCAATTTAGTAAAAGAAATGCTAGAAACCGCTAAGGTAATCAAAAATTTTGATTTTTCTCAGACATCAGCAATCGCAGAAGAAGTAAAAGCAGCTGGCAAACTAATGCTTACAGGAGAAGGATCTAGTCGCATCTTCCCTGCAAAGAACCTTATGTACCTCTTCCAAAAGAAGGGCGTAGACATCGCTGTAAATACCGATGGTGCATATCAAGCTTCTGAATACGATCTATCTAAAAGTGCTGTAATGGTTGCTTCAAATAGTGGCAAGACAAAGGAAGCTGTAACACTTATCAAGAAGCTACAGGCAGATGGCCACCAAAAGATTTATGGTGTAACAGCAACAGCAAATACTCCAATTGCTGACCTACCAAATGCAAGTATAGTTCTTTCTTGCGGTCCAGAGGAGGCAGTTGCTGCAACAAAGAGCGTTGTTGAGCAGGCTCTTGTTTATCAATCTGTATTCGCAAATATTGTTGATTGCAAATGCGTTACAAACAACCAAGAAAAAGCTGCTGTGCTAGCTGAACAGATTATGATGCAAGAGTACGATGCAGAGCTAATCAACAAGCTTGCAAATGCTCGCATGATTTTCTTTGCTGGCCGCAATGATGGTGTTGCTGAGGAGCTAACACTAAAGACAAATGAAATCACACGCAAGCGTAGCGACTACCTTGAAGGCACATATGCTCTTCACGGAATTGAGGAAGTTATGCGCGAGGATGATGTAATCATCTTTATCGAACCTTGGGAAAGCGAATTTGAAAAGATGCAGAGCATCTTTGAGAAGAATATCGGTGCAACAATTATCGCTATTTCCTCAAAGGACACACCATTCCCAACAATTAAGCTACCTGAGCTATGTGGCTATAACACATATTTCCGCTTGATGGCTGGCTGGAATCTACTTGTTCAGACTGGTATCGCTCTAGGTGTTGACTTAGATCACCCTACTCGTGCTCGCAAGATTGGTAACGCAATATAAAAGCTCCTTAGCTACTACGCCACAATGTCTTTTCTCTATTTGTGGCGTAGTCTATTGTAATTACTCTTGCAAAATTGATTTTCTTTCAACAGGATTACACTATGAATAAAGGCTACGAATTACTTGATAGCGGTAATGGTAGAAAGCTAGAGCGTTTTGGTGAAGTTGTTCTTGCAAGACCATGCGCTCAGGCCGTATGGAAGCCTACCCTGCCACGTAGCGTGTGGGAACAGGCAAATGCCTCATTTGACCGTGAGGATGGCAATCGTTGGCATGGCAGAGCAAAGCTTCCTGACCATTGGATTCTTGAAGATAGAGGAATGAAATTTCACTTATCCACAACAGACTTTGGTCACTTGGGTATCTTCCCTGAGCAGCGTGCACAGTGGGCATGGATTCGCGAAACTGTAGCTGAAGCAGTTGCAAAACGCAAACGCGAGGTCACTGTACTCAACCTTTTTGCATATAGTGGTGGCTCCACCCTCGCTGCAGCTATGGGCGGTGCAAAGGCATGTCACCTTGATGCTTCTCGTGGCATGGTGCAATGGGCAAGCGAAAATGCAGCTCTAAATGGGCTTGAAGGCATTCGCTGGATTGTTGATGATGCACACAAATTCATGCAGCGAGAAATTCGTAGAGGTCGTAAATACGATGGCATAATTCTTGACCCTCCAACCTTTGGTCGTGGCGAAGGTGGTGAAATGTACAAGATTGAGCGAGATCTAATGAATACACTCAAGCTTTGCCGTGATCTTCTAACAGATGACCCACTTTTTATTCTGCTTAGCTCGCACACACCTGGCTGCACTCCTCAGGTGCTTGAAAATGTTATTTTCCAAGCAACCGCTGGCATTCCAGGAAATGCTGAAAGCGGAGAAATGCTCCTAACTGGAGAAGACGATGTATTCCCTCTCCCAAGCGGAACCTTTGTTCGCTGGACAGCTAAAAGCAAATAATACGGCAAATTTAAATGAAGGTATCTGTAATTGTTCCAACATATAATTCAAGTTCAACTCTGCACAGAACTATCGCATCCCTTAAGGCACAAACGCTAGAGGGGTGCGAGTTTATTTTTATTGATGACTTTTCAAGCGACAATACAGTCGAGATCGCGAAAAGCCTTATTGAAGATGATGCAAGGTTCACTATTGTATCTCAACCTCATAGAACAGACCCATTTCAAGCTCGCCAGCGAGGAATAAGCCTTGCAAAGGGCGAATATATTATGTTCCTTGATGCTGATGATGAATTTATTCCTACTGCATGCGAAAAAGCTTACAATATAGCAAAGGAGCAAGCAGTAGATATATTTTGCTTTGGTTCAACCGTTATCCCTGCTAAAGGTACATCTGAGCTTGAGCTGAGGCACACCCAAAAGCATTTAGACTCCTTTGAAAATTTTACTGGTAAAATAGAAGGACAAAATGCCGTCCGTAGCTTCTATTTTAAGCACAACCGATTTGGCACATCAATTTGTCTTTGGAAAAAAATTTTCCGTCGCACAGTCCTGCATGAGGCTGTAAAAGATATTATCCCTACTGCTCCACTTCGTTATGGGCGAGACCTTTTTCAGTTAATTTTGACTATGCTCCATACCTCAAGTTTATATGTAGATAATTCAATTAAACTCCATAAATATCATCTGGGAGCAGGTGGCACACAGCAGGGTTCTGGCTCGCTAGCTCTGACAAACTTTGAAAGAATGCTAACAACAAAAAATTCATTCATCTGCCTCATTAACTACTTCGACAATCATAATTACGACAGTTCAATAGCTAAGCGAGCCATCAAGCATTCTAAGCACTCATATTTGAACACATGTAGCGGCAATTTCTGGTATCTTAAAGATAATGAGCTTCTTGAGGGATTTAACAAGCTATTTTCTACTTGGGGCGAAGAAATCTACACTACCCCATTCTTCTACTCTCCAACAAATCTTCTCCGCTTCAAAAATTATGTTGTCGCAAAGCTGGAGCAGAATAATCCACTACGTCCTAAGCTAAGCAAAAGGCTTTATGTCCTCTTTTTATCAATTCCATTTTACAAAAGTAAATTGTATTTTAAACTTTTATTTAAGAGATAATTTATGTTCATCACATACATCACTCTACAAAAAGATAAGCTAACCGCAATGCTTATCAACGCAGCAGAATGTCAATCCATTTTTTCAAGTGATTTAAAGTATTTTGAAATATTTTCTGATGAAGAAGTTGCAAAGGCTAGACTCGGCAAATTTGTTGAAATAATTTTTTTAAAAACGCCTGATTCTGCATTAGACACTTTTTATAAGTGCACGGCTCCTGGATTTATTTGCACAAAAGGCGAAAATTCAAGCAAACTAACCATAAAAGTTAAATCTGGAATATACTATTTTAATGAACCAATAAAATTAACCAACCTTGAACACCTCACAATTAAAGCAGATGGTGATGTATATTTCAGAGGCACAGCAAAGCTTGGTGCGTGGCAGGGTGAAGCCAATGGCATATACGCTACCCCCGCACCTACTGGCTCCGATGCTCTTTACCTTGGCAATAAAAAATACCGTATGGCTCGCTTCCCCAAATTTAACCTAGCAAGTCCAATCTTTAACGGCTTCAGCAGGCTTGCAACATCACCAGAAAAAGTGAGCGAGTGGGCAAACCCTGAAGGAGCATATCTTCACGCCATGCACCTACACAATTGGGGAGGATTCTCTTATGCCGTAAAGGGAAAAACAGAGGCTAATGAGCTAATCCTCGAAGGTGGCTGGCAAAACAATCGCCAAATGGGTATGCACAAGGACTTTAAATTTATAGAAAATATAAGGGAAGAGTTATCTGAACCAGGTGAGTGGTTTTTCTCCGCAAAAGAAGAGCGAGCATACGTCATCCCAGAAAACACAACAGAGCTTCAGAATGAAGCATCTGAGGTTGCAATCAACCACGCATTTTTTGATATAAAAAACTGTTCAAACATACAAATTAAAGGCATACAATTTGAACGCTCAGCACGTACATTTATGCTCACAAAGGAGCCTCTACTTCGTAGCGACTGGACGATCTTCCGTGGTGGAGCTATTTATTTCAACAATTCTGAAAATTGCTCAATCACAAATTGCAATTTCTTTGATGTCGGATCAAATGCCATATTTGTTGATGGGAAAAATAGCGAAATTTCTGTAAGCAAGTGTCACTTTAATAATATAGGTGCAAGTGCAGTATGCTTTGTTGGTCGCAGCGACTCAGTGCGTAGTCCTCTCTTTGATGCAACTAAATCGCAAAAATTTAGCGATATTGATTTAACACCAGGTCCTTGCTCTGATAATTATCCCCGCCATTGTCATGTAGAGGATTGCCTTATTGAAAAGGTTGGGCAGATTGAAAAGCAAGCAACCGGTGTTGAGCTATCAATGTCTTATGCTTGCTCAATTATAAACACAAGCATTTACAACACCTCACGTGCAGCAATCAACATTTCTGAAGGCACCTTTGGTGGGCACTTAATTGATGGGTGCGACTGCTTTGACACAGTAAAAGAGACTGGTGACCACGGCAGCTTCAACTCATGGGGCAGAGACCGCTATTGGCATCTTGAAGGTTTACCTGATGAAGAATGCGGAAAATATGTACACCTAGATTGCCTTGGCAAAACAATTATACGTAACAGTCGCTTTAGATGTGACCGAGGCTGGGATATTGATTTAGATGATGGTTCATCAAATTATGAGATATACAATAACCTATGCTTAAATGGCGGAATTAAACTACGCGAAGGCTTTAATCGTCATGTTCACCACAACATAACAATTAACAATTCGATTCATTTCCATGTGTGGTACAAGAATAGTGGAGACATCGTTGAGAACAACATTGTCTTCACTGAATATCAGCCAATTTTAATGGAGAATGGTTTTGGTAATCGTGTTGACTACAACATTTTGAACAAGCGAAAATGTTGGCGACCTCAGCCAGCGAAAGTACTAGCTGAGCAGACTGGGCTTGACGCTCATTCAATTCTTTTAGATTGTCAAATTCAGCCTGGCACATATCGTGTTGGCAACAAGCAGCTCACAGACTTTAAAAATTTCCCTACGCGCTTTGGTGTTCGATATCGTCCTTTACGCAAGCTTGCAAAGCAGCCAGTGCTTCCTGAATTACTAGGATCAACGCATAAGGTTGAAGGCAACATAACAAAGCATCTTGCAATGAAGTTAAAAAACATTGAGACAGATGGCGAAATGTCTGCTCTTGCCACAGCTGGTCATTCAGGTGTAATTGTTGTAGATGTTGAGCAATTTGGCATAGGCACAAGCAAAGGACTATTGCCTCTCGATGTAATTGTTCAAGTTGGTGAAGAAGAAATCACCTGCGTAAATGATTTCCTAAAAATCAACAAGGAGCAATTTGCAAATACGCCTATAACCATCCTACGCCGCTTACAAGGACGCATCACATTAGCATAGCTTCAAATATGCGAAGAGCTGTGTGGTGGTTAGTGGTCTAAACACCCGCTACCAAAAACCGAAACCATTTGCGAGTTTGACAGTTTAACAATTTTGAAGTTTGCGAGTTAGGCAGTTTCGGAGATGAGTGTTGCAAAGCCGCCCAGTATTCCAAAAACGAAAAGAGGCAAGGTTTAGGCATTCCTAGCCTAAACCTATGCCACTCTTAAGCATCACCATCAAAACCTTGCTTGGACAATGGTGCGTTGCTACTATAGGCTTATAGAGAACTCCTCCATCATGCCTGCTACATCGTCCAGACGGAACACCGCAACAGGAACCTGGCCTGCCACGCACTCAGGATATTGCTCAAGGAATTTTCCTGAAGCAATGCCCTCTAGATATGCTCTAAGCTCCTTATTCTCCATTGAGAATGGGATAATTGTCTCAACATTATCACTATCGTAAAGCTTCAATAGAGACTCTGGAGATGTTGTTACAACATGGCTACCAGCCTCAAGCTTCTTGCGCTCTGTGACATTACCATATAAATCGTCAATCACATACTCACAACCACAATATTTTGATGTCGCAGATACATTAATTGTAATCTTAGACTGCATTGGCTTATGCCATTCAACAGCACTTGTTGCAAAGAAGAATGGATTTGTTAATGCACAATGCTTTATTTGCTGCTGACGCATTGTTTCTGGGTCATCGCCCTCACCAAAGCAGCGAGCTACAATGTATGTATAATCAAGGTCTGCAGGTAGATCAACATCAAACTCAATAATTCCGCCAGCAAAATCCTTTACCTCATAAATAACCTTGTTATTCAAAGTAACTAGCTGTACACGAGAAAGCTTTGTCTGCTCAGGTGCAGGTTTAGCAATAAGCTTACCATGGAATTTCTTCTTGTTATCAGATGAAATGGTTGAGCCCATAGGCATTCCATCAATTGTCATCACAAGTGTTGGTCCACTTGTGATATAATGGTGACCTAAGCGATACTCCTCCTTAAACTCATCAATAGTAAGCATCTTTTTTGTTTCCAAAGGAATTGCATTCTTAAAGAGACCTTTTTCCTTGGATGGCATACCAGCAAAGCCTCCGTCAAGCTCAGCATATGCAGGAATTCGCCATTTTCTATCAAGAAGAGCAAACCATAGAGCTTGATAATCAACATGATATGCATCATAGCCAATAACAGTAATTCCATCAATATGACCATTACTTATTAAACAAGGCATAAGCTCAGCAGCAATATTAGTTGTAAAATTGCGTGTATCTGCTGGATGGAACCACCAGCTTGTTGGGTGAGCCCAAACAGCAAGTGCACCCGCATTATGCTGCTCAGCTATTACTTGAGCATATGTTCTACGAAGCTGCACTCCATCCTTATGAAGTGGATTTGGATCACGAATTTCATCCAATGGAGAAAATGAAACTGGCTTGTCCTGAGAATAATCATGCCAAGCAGGCACCTTATAATCAAACCCAACATACCATAGATGACCAAAACGATTTTTAGGAGTTTCATTATCTATATAAAAGACGGTATGATCCTGCTTATTTAACTCATCTATTACAGCAAAAATTTCTTCTTTATCCATGATATCTTCTGGCTTAATCAATCCAGCAAAATATTCACTACGCTTCTCCCCCTCGCATTCTGCATAATGCTGACCAGAAGCATTTGTCCATGGAGACCCTACGCCAAATGCCTGATATCCACAATCCTTACACCACTCCTTAGCATACTTAATTGACTGTGGAACATCACTTTTAGAATTACGAACAAAGTGAGAATGTCCACCCATATTAAAAGAATATGTTGGAACTGCCTCGTTAGAAATTGTTGTATTTGAGATTTTCATAATTTTATCCTGATATCGTAGAACTATGCCACATTATTAAATCAATGTATTATTAGTGTTAAATTTTTCTTAATATTCATCATACGGCAAAGGAATTTGAAGTGAGGTATAGTACACACCCTTGCGTTCATTGAAACGAATATCTGCACAAGCTGTATGCGGCAGACTAAAACGCCCCATTGGAGAAGGCTGAACCCCTAAAAGAAATGAGAGCATTACATTTAAAGAACCACCGTGAGCAAAAATTGCAACAGTTTTATCCTTTGACTCCTCTGTTGGAACAAAGCCACCTCCAGTTGCCTTCCAGCCTACACTAGCAAGAATTTCAAGTAATGCAGGAACTATACGAGCATACATATCAAAGAGCCCCTCTCCAAGCTCTGTTTTCCAAGTTTCAGCAATATCACGGTCTGCATCGCGCTTTGACATTGCTTCTGCCTCTGTAGAAGTAGCATTTCTATATTCCTCAGAAGGATTCCACTCGTGAATATTTTTAACAATCTTGATTGGTGCACATTCCGAATGACCCTCCAAAGCTATTTCAGCAGTCTGAATGGCACGCCCGTAGGTTGAGGAAAAAGCATAATCGATTTGTGTTGATTCAAGCATCTTTTGTAGGTTCTTTGCTTGCTTAATTCCAGAATCTGCAAGGCAACCTGTTACTGGCATTTCTGGTTCAATATAGGGATCTCCCTTCATTCTTCCGTGACGAATCAATAGTAAACGCATAATGCTTCTCCATAATATGTATTTTAAATTATTTCACTAGCAACAATATTCGTTGTTCTTTTTTAATATGATATAAAATAAACAATATACAAACAACAACAAATTCAATAAAAAAAACAAAAAAAACTTTTTTTGCCATAAACCCAGCATCTAATAGCTAAATTATAGTCTAACGAATAGTCAAATTTACTCCGGGAAAAACGCCCATAGCAGAACACAAAAGAGTAAATTTCTTGAATACTTATACACGCATATGATACAATACAAATTAAATAACAAATACACAAAATGCTAGATTTATAACAATAATTTTGTTTGACCATATGGAAGAAGGTAGCTTATTTGAAAATTTTAATTCAGAGGCAACGATAATTGAGCATCAGCCTCTTGCAGCACGCATGCGCCCAAGAAAATTGGACGACATTGTGGGTCAGGACCACATTGTCGGCCCAGGCAAGTTATTGCGTCGCGTAATTGAAGCTGACCGCCTTTCTAGCATTATCCTTTTTGGACCTCCGGGATGCGGAAAAACCTCCATAGCAGAGGTTATCGCTGGCTCCACAAATCGCCATTTCCAGCGGGCAAGTGGTGTTACCTCCAATGTTGCCGCCCTACGCTCTATTATGGAAAATGCCCGCTTGATGGGTGGCAAAAAGGGGACAATTCTTTTTGTTGACGAAATTCATCGTTTTAACAAATCTCAGCAGGATGTGCTTCTTCCTTATGTTGAGGATGGTAGTGTAACACTTATTGGTGCGACCACCCACAATCCTCAAATGTTTATTAACACTCCTCTCACCTCTCGTTCTCTTGTTTTTGAGCTTAAGCCAATAACTGAAGAAGGCATTATCTCTCTTCTAAATAGAGCTCTTACGGATGAGGCGCGTGGCTACGGAAATTGTCAAGTTGAGGCAGAGCCAGAGGCACTTGCTCACATAGCAAACATTTGTGAGGGTGATGCAAGAAAATCACTAAATGCGCTTGAGCTAGCAATTTTAAGTACTGAGCGCGATAAGGACAATATCTGTCACATCACGGTTGATGTTGTTCAAGAGTGTGTTCAAAAGCGAATCATTGCTTATGACCACGATGAAGATGGGCACTACAATACTATTTCCGCTTTTATCAAATCAATCCGTGGCTCTGACCCTCATGCAGCAATCTATTGGCTTACAAAAATGATTGAAGCTGGGGAAGACCCTCGCTTTATTGCTCGCCGCCTAATTATTTCTGCATCCGAGGATATTGGCAATGCAGATCCTCGCGGCATATCAATCGCTGTTTCTGCAATGCAGGCTGTTGAATACATCGGCATGCCTGAGGCAGCCATCACATTGGCACAAGCAACAACCTACCTTGCCACTGCACCAAAGAGTAATGCCTCATATATGGCACTTAATAAAGCCCGCGAGGATATTCGCTCTGGCAGAATAATGCAGGTTCCCGAGCATCTACGAAATGTACACGTAAAATCAGTTGGCAAGGATGCCTTTGATGATTATAAATATCCTCACGACTACGAGAACCATTTTACAGCTCAGGATTATTTGCCTATCGATTGCGAATACTACACTCCAACAAAAATGGGATATGAGGATACCATTTCAAAGCGTATGGAATGGTGGAAACAGCAAAAACAAAAAAAGGGCTAATTCTCTACTAGCCGTTGTGCAAGAATTGACAAAATGAAAGCAGCCTTTGGAACAATGCTTTTCCCAAAGCCAGAAAATTGTAAGGAGCTCACTCTGCCACAGCAGCGTAAGCTCTCTATTCCTGATTTGCCAGGAGCAGCCCCTGCCTTTCTCGCAAATCATCTTGCAACAAGCAAAAGCCCTAACTGCATAATTGTTGTTTATCCAAACCCTATCATTGCACAGCAATTCCCTACTGACTTTTCTGCATTTTCTCAATACTCTGCCACATATTTCCCAATGCAAAATGCTGTTGAGGAAAATGGTGAAGAAAACTCCACTCGCCTTTTAATTGCCCGCGAGTTGGCGTCGCTCAACTCAGAAATCGCAAGTGGCTTATCAAAAGAAGAAACGCTAGCTAAGCACAATGGTCCAATAATCATTAGCTCAAGTGCCCATGCTTTGATTCAGCCAATTCCTGACGTGGAAAAAACAGAGCTAAATTCATTAGTTATTAAGCCTGATGAGGATTGCAATCAGGAGGAATTTATCACATGGATAATGGAGCATGGATACAAACGTGCCCCTGAGGTATTTGACAAATGCGTTGTTGCAATTAAGGGTGGCATTATTGACATTTGGCCACCAACAGAAAAGCAGCCCCTCCGCATTGAGTTTTTTGATGATATTGTTGAATCAATCCGCACATTTGATGCAGAAACCCAGCGCTCAGTAAAAAAGATTTTCTCGGCAACAATTGTTCCTGCCTCTATTCCTCGACAAAAAAAGAAGCTCCTGACAGATCTTCTTCCTCCAGATACTATCATTTTGTGGGAGGATAGTAATGGTATTGATGAAAATAGCAGTAGCTTCCCTATCCCTGCTGATGCTATTGCGGCAGGGCATTCCTTCGCTGGGCTAAGGGAGCGACTTGACCGGCGCGAGGACATTTGTGAGCTATTCTCTGGAGACCCTCCTCCACCGGGAATACCAACTGCCTCCCTACCAATCTCAGCAAGCGGACTTCAAGCAATAGAAATTGGACATGGCTCACATAGCATTGATCCAGAACTTATTTCCACGCAGAGACAAATCATCATTGATTCGCTCACAAAGCAATGCGCTGACAAGAATACAAGCGTTCATATCTGCCTTGACACAGAGGGAACGCTTGAGCATCTAGCAACTGAGCTTGGCGAAACTCCGCTAAAGCTTCAGCTTGCCCCTATTTCTGGGGGCTTCACCTATAAGGCTGGCAAGCACCGCTTTGTTTATCTCTCTCAAGCAGATTTGTATGGTCGATCAAAACGCCCTGTGAGCGAAATAAATGCGTATGGAGAGAGCGTGCAGCTATCCACTCCTAAGCATGGCTCTGCTGCAGAAACTTCTCTCGGGCTTTTCTCTCTTGAGCATATCGAATACGGAGATTTAATTGTCCATGCAGAGCATGGCATCGGCAAATACATCGGCATTTCCGAAATGCTTTTCGGTGGGAAGCATTCAGAGGTAATCTGCATTGAATATGCAGACAGCGAGCGCTTATACGTGCCAGTCACAAAGGCGCACCTCGTTTCACGATATTCTGGAACAAACGAGGGAGTGATAAAGCCAAATTCACTTAAGAGTAAAGTGAAATGGGACAAGAAGAAGGATGAGGCACGCAGAGCTATTCAGGAGCTTGCTATATCAATGCTCACAACCCAAGCAAAGCGCTCTGGGCTTAAAGGCCACGCCTTCAACGAATACACTCCATGGCTACACGAATTTGAAGCGACATTCCCATACACAGAGACCCAAGGCCAGCTTGAATGTATTGCAGCTGTGAAGCAGGACATGTATTCCTCCCGACCTATGGACAGACTTATTTGCGGAGATGCTGGCTTTGGTAAAACAGAAATTGCAATCCGTGCAGCCTTCATTAGTGCGATGCAGGGTAAGCAGGTGGCTGTTCTTGTACCAACCACTGTTCTCGCTCAGCAGCATTATGATAGCTTTGTAGAACGCATGCAAGCATATCCACTAAACATAGCACTACACTCACGCTTCTGCTCACAAAGGGAACGACAAAAAACTATTGAGGGGCTTGAGAGCGGTGCAGTGGATATTGTTATTGGCACCCACGGAATTATTCAGCCAAGTGTAAAATTTAAGGATTTAGGGCTTGTAATCATCGATGAGGAGCAACGCTTTGGTGTACGCCATAAAGAATTTTTAAAATCAATTAAAACACTTGTTGATGTTATTACCCTATCAGCAACGCCAATTCCTCGCACACTTTATCTAGGGCTTTCTGGTGCACGCGATATGTCGCTTTTGCAATCACCACCAAAGGAGCGCCAAGCAACTGAAACAAAGGTCGTCCGTCAAACAGATGAAGTCATCACAGGTGCAATCAGAAACGAGCTCTCTCGTGGTGGGCAGGTATTTTACCTACACAATCGCGTGATGTCGATAGACATTATCCGCAAGCGCCTTCAGCAGCTTGTCCCAGAGGCACGCGTGTGCGTTGCTCACGGGCAAATGAATGCAAACGAAATTGAGGCACGCATACGTGCATTCTCAGAGGGACAATACGATGTGCTTCTCTCAACCACAATCATTGAGAATGGCATAGACATACCTCGAGCAAACACAATCATTATTGACCGTGCAGATCGCTTTGGTATAGCTGACCTTTATCAGCTTCGTGGCAGAGTCGGTCGTGGCACGGTCAAGGGCTACGCATACTTGCTTATTCCAGAGCAAGGGCAAATTGATTCTGATGCACGAAAGCGCCTAAAGGCTCTTCGCCAGCATTCAGAGCTAGGCTCAGGACTAAATCTAGCTATGCGTGATTTGAGCATCCGTGGTGCAGGAAACCTACTCGGTGCAGAACAAAGCGGTCATATTTCTGCAATGGGCTTTACTCTATATTGCCAGCTGTTGCGTCAGGCAATAGCTGACCTAAATGGAGAGAAACTACCGACGATTCCAAATGTCGCAATCAATTTACCATTCATCAACACCTCGCCAACAAATCACACTGATAGCGATGGTGCCACACTCCCCTACGATTATATCTCCGACGACTATCAGCGCATAAATTTCTATCGTCGCATAGCGGAGTGCTATTCAGATGAGCAGCTTGAGCAAATTAAGCAGGATACAATAGATCGCTTTGGCAAGCTACCAAAGCCTGTTTCAAGGCTTTTCGCAATCACTGCCCTAAAGCTTCTTGCAGGCAAATACGGGATAGATAGCATAAGCTACATCAATGGTGAGCTGCATATCTACTGCAAGGGAATTGTATATCGCACAGCCAACTACAAGCTTCCACGCCCATCAGGGAAAAACCCTGATGCACTTTTAACCTCAATCAAAAACCTTGTTAAGTGTGCTGGCCAAGCCATTGGCAAACCTTAAGCACACACACGTGCTTACACAACCTCAATTACTATATTCTTTGGTCGAGCATCTACCTCAACTGTCTGAATATATTCAGGACTATTTTCCTTCTCTGCCAAAAGAGCACCATCACCAAAAATTTGGAATTTAGAAGCCTTCAGACCATTGGACTTTGTAAAGCATACTATTGAACGGCTATTCTCAACAGGAACAGAAAATATGTCATATATTGGCTCATTTTCAGTATTTTCAAACGTAACCGTAAAATTGCCATAAACGCGTATTGAAATATATCCTCCATTTTGAATTGAGAAGAGTACCGATGAGCCATTAACCTCCAACGATTCTATTTCCTTACCATCAAGCGTTGTTTGAACAGCTCGAGTTGGAGCAAACGGTAGTGTCAGCTTTACATTCTTCCGCTCAACACCAGACTCCTCAGCAAATCGGAGAAGCAGCGAGCTTTCAGTGTCAACTCGACAGCACATTAGTCGTAAAGGAGCATCCACACATAGCTGCGTAGGCTCACGCCCATCGCCAGAAAGCACTGGTTGCGCTAAGCAGCGACTCCAATGTGGAAGAACATCCTCGCAATGTCCATTATAAGGCAAAATAGTCAAATGATATGTGCCATGCGCATCTTCTGGAGTACAGAAATTAAGATTATTGGTGCGGTTTGATGCCGCATACAAGTATATGTGTGATTTTGGAAAATCAGGAGCTGACAAAAATCGATTGAAGTTTATTTGTGAAAGATGGAACACAGGCATATCTTCAGAACGAATTCCTATACCCCACTCCTCTCCTTCCACAGCAATCCATTCCTCTGAAATTGTAAAATCCATAGGACACATTTGTGCCTTCTCTGAAACACTATGCGCTCTTCCGCCTGCCAGCTGTGTATAAAATTGATGCTTTTCTACATTAAAAGGAAACGCAAAGAAAATGTTTTTCTTGTAGCGATCGTAGAAATCACCCATTAGCCCAATAGCATTTGAGAAGCTTAACTCCACATCAATAGATGGAGCGTGCTTATAAAAAATAAATTGCGATTGTACATCTGCACCGCTTTGCTCCTCAAAGCCTTTTCGTGTGATTACAAAAGCAACATCCCCCTCCTCCACAGAGAAGCCTCGACACTTTGAAAGCTCGTACGAAAAATCTGCTCCAGTTTTACTTTCTGTTACTGTATAAATATAATCTCCGAGCGCAAAATCAGAATTCTGATCCAGAAGCTCCTTCCCTTGAATTTTATCAAAAATACTGCTTATTCTCTTTGTTAGAGGATCTGCAGCAACTCGATAAAAATCAGTTTCAAATGTAAAAGGAGCGGCTTTGCTTTCAGGTATTGGGAGGCTACGCTTTGAAAATTTCATCATTCCCATAGGCGAAAAAGAAAGAGGCTCAGTAATAATAGAATTACCAACATTCTGCACAGCAATTCCCTCAGGAATAACATCTAAAGGCAATCTAACAGGATTCTGTCGTGAAGCTGGAAGAGTATTATAAAGACCAATAACCTCCCCTGGCATTCCTATTGCAGTCTTAAGCTTCTCTTCAACTAATTCAAGCGCCAGCTCCGCGGAATGCTTCTTTGTAAAAGCAAGATTAAAGCGATGCATCTTTTGTGGATGCTTTGAAGAGGTTGCCCAACAATGCTCATCAAATAAGCAGCCATAGCGAACCACCCTACGAAAAGCCTCTGCATCATATGGCTTCCCATTTATCGCAGCCAAAGCAGAAAATGCCTCCGCAGAAATCATTTGCCTCATAGCACGGCGCTTCATAGACATCCATTCTGGAGAAATTGTGGCAAAGTCGCCCCATTGATCAATAATATCTCCTGAAACAACAGGAAGCTTATCTATACTTTGCTTTTCGATTTCGGAGAACATTACCGTAGGCAATTCAAGAGAGAAATGAGGATATTTCCACTTTCTATTCATGTATTCACAAACCGTGAGCAGCATCTTTGTTGGGCGTTCTCTATCATCATAAAAACTATAAGGGAGAATATCATAAGGAGCACTCTCTAAGTCATTCAACAATTTACTAAGCACTGCCTCTGTTTTCAGAGCCTTTGATTCATCAAAGAAGAATGTACCCTCTGGATATTGGCGCATAGTGTCGCACCAAATTCTACCTAATTGACCGCGATAGCTTGTTTGATACCACCCAAGCACGCTATCTCTTCCATTCTGCGCCATCCATCTAAATACAGGAGGAGGATTTCCCGAATGATCAGGCTTTCTAAATCCACCATTTTCAAGAAATCCCACATATCGGATTCCCTGTCCTGCATACGCCGATACTGTTTGCCATGAGGCTCCTGAAATATCAGTAAAAACAGCTGTTTTAGGAATTATATTCCAGACTGATGCAGCATCCTGAGATGCAAATTGTATTCCACAGATTAGCTGCTCTGCTTCTGCCCAATGCGTATGATAACCACAATGAATTGCGTTTAATTCTATCTTTTGCTTTTCAAATAAGCAGCGCAATCTATCGCAATCGTCAGTAGAAGCATATCGTTGGAATGCCTCCAACCACCAAACATGCTCAATAACATATTTAAAGCCATCATACTCTTCACACAGCCTCATGGCTTCCAATAAATATTGATACGATTCATATTCGAGCTTATTAACCCAACCACAGTAGCCTATATCTTCATGAGATGAATATACAAGCCCTATACGCCACCTTTTTGGTGGACGCAATCTATATGTGTAAATTACAGGTGAATCTTCAAAAGGAGCTACTATTACAGTACAATCATATTCCTTTATGGGTGTAGGAATTAAAACCGTAAATGTATCCTGGAACACAGATGCTTCGTATAGCACCGCACCCTGTGCAGAAATCGTAATTCGAAAAGGATTACAATAATCCCAATCAGCTATTTTAATACGAATCTGATTTTTTTCATCATGCGTAATAAAAGGTGTCTGTATAAACTCTACTATTCTCATAAACGCTCCATCAAGACAATATAAACTACTAACTATAAATTCACTCTCTACTTCGTAGGAACATATATCTATCCACACGTACGATTATGCTACGATAATCAACGATAAGGTGCAACTACTAATTCATGCAGGCAAAAGGACAAACTAAATGCAACAACCTCTGCAAGTGGCGTAACAACGATGATTATCCACACATAGCTATTTTGCGGAAGAACAGTTCTACTATTCTTCGAGTAGATGGTATAAAAATTACTGAATTATTATAGCAAGAGGCATTGGCTTCTTTTCTGGGTCCTGCCACCATTTTAAATTAACAATGCATGACCAATCATTCAAGCTACCATCTGCATTCTGCTTACCCATTAAGCCTTCACCTGAGAAGGTTGCAGGGACATCCATATAGAAAACGGTATTTGTTTCTGCAAATTTTGTCCACTCCTCACGATTACCCCATTCCATATGTATCGTCATAGCTCTTGATTTACCACCATCAAAAACCGAAGGATCAAATCCCCGTTTAGGGAAACATCTAAAATATATTTCCTGATTAACCTTAATAGCTCCGTTATCACCAAATGCTCTTCTTCCAGCATACTCAAATACATCAGAGAGCAAAATATAGGACAAATTTGTGCAATTGCCAAATGCGGCATATCCATCTATTGAAATTAAACCTTTTGGTGCTCTAAATGCAGAAATAGCTGTAGACGCAAAATCAGCCTTAATCGTTGTGAGGCCTTCTGGCCAATCAATTTCAACATTCAACGCTGTACAGCTAACAAATGCAGGGGAACCAAACGCTGTCAATGTTGATGGCAAACCAGAAAAATTCTTCAACGAAGGATTTGCTCTAAACGAATCACTAATAGAAACTAGGCCTTCGTTAAGTATCAGAGTTTCCAGATTTAACAAATTACAACATGCAAACCAGTCAACATACCTCATTGTACTTGGTAGAACCATATTTGTAATAGACAGATTTCCAGAAATAGAATTTCCTCCTATTCTGACAAGAGAATAACCATCCTCTATTCCAACAGAGAAATCTGCATTACGGAGCAATGTATTATCTATACCATTCGATCCATTGATTATCAATTCCTTGCCAACAGCTGAGACATTTGAAACAACATTTTCAAACCCTGTTGAATCTGTCCACGACAAGGTTTTTGCTGTTGGATCATAGGTCCATGCCTCAGTTGAAGCCAAGACTGATATAGAAGCAATTCCGAAAAATGCTGTAAGCAACAAATTTGATGATTTCATTTTTAATCTACCCAAATGATTCTTTTTAACGAATAATCAAAAACATTGGTTCTGGTGCTCTATCTGGATCACGCCACCACACTGTAACCTGAGAACCCCATTTACCATAACTAGAAAAATCCTCTGGCACCGTAAATGTAAACATTGTATTGGTTGATGCAAAATCTCGCCAAATTTCACGATCATGCCATGCTAAATGATTTGTGATTGTATTACTATAAACATGGCCACCCATTGGATTTTTTGTCATTCCTTTAGAAGGAAAGCTTTTCCAATATACATCACAATTTACATAACTATAGTCAAACCAATCTCCTCCTGCTGTTGTTTCCAAACAAGCAGAAAGAACCACATTTGTCAAATTAGGTGATCTGGCCAAGCAATTATTACCCATAGATTTAATTCCTAAGCCAATAAATGTATGAATAGATGTATCTATTATACCATAAAATGTAGGACAATTTTCTGGCCAAACAACTTTACCGACAATTCCTTTGCTATTAAAACATCCAGAACCAATCTCTTTTAATGTTGATGGCAAATATAATTCTCCTTCAATCGGGCAACCATTAAACACCTGAGAACCTATCTTTTCCAAGCCATCATTCAATTTTAAATATTTTAAATTATAGCACCAACGGAATCTGTCATATCTCAATTCTTTTACCTTTGGAGGCATAATAAGAGTGGTCACACTTAGATTGTCCTGAAATATACCACTAAACTCCGTAATTTCATAGCCATCGGCAACTGGAACAGAAAAATCAAGTGTTACGGATAATGGGTTATCTATATTATTTCCGATTGATAAAGAAGTTCCCTTTGCTGAGACATTTGAAACAACATTTTCAAACCCTGTTGAATCTGTCCATGACAAGGTTTTTGCTGTTGAATCATAAGTCCATGCCTCAGTTGAAGCCAAGACTGATATTGAAGCAATTCCGAGAAGTGCTGTTAGCAACAATTTTGATGATTTCATTTTTAATCTACCCCATTGATTCTTTTTAACGAATAATCAAAAACATTGGTTCTGGTGCTCTATCTGGAACACGCCACCATACTGTTATCTGAGAACCCCATTTACTAAAAAACGTTAACATATCTCTGAATTCTATATGAGCACATTGTAACAGAGATAAAATCACAAACAACCATACTCATAAATTCTTATACTAAAACATTTTATCAACCATTAATATAAGAGAATATTACCACGTTAAAATATAATATGTCAACATAAAAGCATGGACAAGGAAAATTGCATAATTAAAAGTTATGGTATGAATCTGTAGCATTTTATGGTAACATATTGCATTACTTAGAGTAAAACTAGTGTAAAATACAATTTTTTAAATGAAAAAGTACATTTTAAAACGAATATTGCAGCTTATCCCGACATTGTTCGGCGTTGCCCTCATCACGTTTATTTTATTTAATGTTGTTGGTGGTTCTCCTGCATTATTGGTTTTAGGAAAAAATGCTACTGCAGAAGCAATTGCTGAATATGACCATATTCATGGTTATGACAAGCCGCTTCTAATTCAGTTTTTCAATTTTATTGGAGATTTGGTAACTGGTGATTGGGGAGAATCCATTGATTATCAGCAGCCTGTACTTGATGTTCTAAAGAATGGTGTTTTAATTTCATTGTCGCTTACACTCCCTATTTTAATTATTGGCACACTCGTCGCAATAGGTATAAGCTTAATTTGTGCAGCCTTTGCAGGCAAATGGCAGGATAAGATAGCACTTGCTGGCACAACTATGTTAATGAGTGTAAACTATGTTATTTGGGTAACCGCTGGTCAGTATTTCTTGGCATACAAGCTAAAGCTATTTCCAATTTGGGGTTATGAGAATTGGACATACCTGTGCTTGCCAGTAATTATCGGTGTAATTAACGGGCTTGGTGGCGATGTTCGCTTCTATAGAACTGTGATTATGGATGAAATAAATAAGCCACACGTCCGTACAGCAATATCCAAGGGGTTACGCCCTACTTATATTTTGTTAAAGCACGTTCTTCGCAATAGCCTTATCCCAATTACAACAAATATTAGTTTGTCTATTCCATTTCTATTTACAGGAAGCATTCTTCTTGAAAGCTTTTACGGCATACCTGGGCTTGGAGGCATTGGCTTAAATGCAGTCAACTCCTCAGATATTGCAATGGTTCGCGCCGTAGTAATTATTGGTGCAATTCTTTATCAGCTTTCAAATCTTATTTCAGATATAATTTATGCTTGGCTTGATCCTCGCGTTAGAATGGAGTAACACATGCCAAAAGTTTCAGTAATTATCCCAGTATATAATGTTGAAAAATATCTTCGTGAATGCTTAGATTCAATAATAAATCAAACCTATTCTAATATTGAGATTATTTGCGTTGATGATGGTTCTACAGACTCCTCTGCTGACATACTTAAAGAATATTCCACGAGGGATAATCGCATCACAATTATCACCAAAGAAAATGGGGGCTTAAGTAGTGCAAGAAATACTGGCATAGATATAGCCAGTGGAGAATACCTAACATTTTTAGATAGTGATGACTATTTAGAGAAGGAAGCTATACAAACTCTCTATGACAAAGCATCATCAGAGCAGCTAGATATACTTCTTTTTTGTGGAAAATCATTTTGCGAAAAAGGCTTTTCAAATAAGGTAGCTGGCAATTACAGTGCTTGTCCTTCTTTATTAACCAAAACAGTCTCTGGCATAAACTTTTTTATTTCCTCTTTTAAATGCGACAATCATATTGGAACAGCACCACTAAAGCTATTTAGGACAGCATTCCTTAAAGAGAATAAGATAAGATTTATTGAAGGAATTTTGCATGAGGATGAGCCTTTCTATTATGAGGCTATTTTAGCAGCTAAGCGTGTTGCTAAAACACCAGAGCAATTTTATATGAGACGCTACCATGCTGGCTCTATCACAACCTGTGAAAAGAATAGTAAGCACGTCATTGGTAAGCTTACAGGCATCTCCCGCATACTAGAGCTATCAAAGATACATCAGCTTACAGGTGCAGCACTTGAAGTGACTATGGAATTTATTTCTGATATTGCAAATAACATTGCAAGCGATTATTATTCTCTCAAAGAAATGGAATTAAATAAGCTTAACTCCCTACCTTACGATCAACAGCATTTACTTAAATTAGTTTTAGGACTTACAAATGGAAAAAGGCTTGCTATTATTGAGCAATCCTTTTCCTACAAGCTTGGCTTTGCTCTAACAAAACCAATTAGATGGATAATAGAGAAAGCACATAAATAAATCCATCCCTCCACTGACACAAACGCCGGCGACAATCATTCAACCCTTAACGGAACGCACGAGACGCCAAAGGGACGCAGAGACGCAGAGGTCGCCGAGGACGCAGAGCAATGACGCCGAAATAAACACTAGCGTAGTGAGCTTTGCCTTAATCATTGCTTTATCTTTCGAAGCAATTGAGCAAATCTCATCCACTAGTGTGCTCGCCCATGAGTTTATTGAGATGCGAAGGTTTGCCACGCAAAATGAAGCTATGCTTCGCTTCATGCACAAAACTTAACTATCAAACTTGCATACTCGCATACTCGCATACTTGCAAACTAATTCAATTCTTGTATAGTTGGAGAGTTAGATAGTATGACAGTTTGATAGTATGATAGTATGATAGTATGACAGTTAGATAGTTGGAGAGTGAAGATGAGGGTGGCTCTGCCGCCCGGTGTTGCTGGGGCGAGAGGTGGCAAGGTGCTAACCATTGTCTCCTCTCGCTTTCACCTGAGAGCGTGCTACTGCACGCAAAGGGGCTGAAGCCCCTTTCTCCGATATTTTCCAAAACTCTCCGTGCCTCCGAACCTCTCTGTCCTCCGTGTTTCGCCCAAGGCTTGAGCGCAAGCAACAAATTGTTCTCTATGCCCCTTTCTCCGATATTTTCCAAAACTCTCCGTGTCTCCGTTCTCAGAAAAATCACACTACGTGTGCTCCGTGTTTCGCCGAAGGCTCAAGCGCAAGCGACAAATAAACCCTATATGGTCTTTTCGGAAGACAAAAGTAAATGCATACCTATTAATGATGAATTAAATCATGCAACTGGCTTTTAAGAAGAAAATAATTCTAGTTAAAAAATTGCTCAAAAAACTCAATAACCTTTGCTGGGTCTTGTGGTCCATGTGGGTGATGTCCACATCCCTCCTTTGCCTCCACAACAAAAGGAATTTCGGTTTCCTCATATCGGCGAACAAGCTCTATCGCATTTTCTTCAAACGGCACGCATAAATCCGCCGTTCCATAGGCTAAATAGATTGGTTTTCGGGCAGCTATAAGTGCATCTAGCTTATCAATCGGATGATTGCGATATAACAAAAGCTCACGCTTTGTCATACCATGTGCTTTTTCAAACTCCTGCCACATTGCCTCAGTTGTTTCTGGAGCATTGCCAAAGCCACCAGGGCAGCTCAAGAAATTCATCACCGGAGCGTCAAGATAAAGCCCACGAATTAGCTCTGGGTACTTTGCCGCAAGAAGAACAGAAATCATACCTCCACAACTCATACCAATCGTGATAACACCTGGCTCCAAATCAAACTCTTCAAATGCAAAGCGCAAGAACTTCTCTTGGTCTATAAGCTCAGACTCTGTTCCCCAGCGGTTTCTATTCTCAAGGAACAAAAAAGTATATCCCTGACGTACAAACTCAAGTTGCAAAATCGGGAAAGCCCCAAAATACTCTGTTTTGAAAATTGCTCGCCCATTTCTATTTTCTTCCCTTGGAAGAATTACAATAGCCTTTTTCCCTAAAAAAGTAAACTCAAGTTGCTCAAAGCCTTGATTATCATAACGGACAAGATTTTCTTCTTTTAATGTTTTCATAAAAACTACACCCTTACAACAATGCCGCAAGAGGCAAAACCTCTCACGGCACTAAATTTGTTAAACAGTAATTTTTATCAACCGCAAAAATTACTTATTGAACAAAGAATAAGCAATTCCCATCTCTAGGCCGCGAAGCTCTGCAATACCGCGCATACGGCCAATGCAGGAGTAGCCTGGATTTGTCTTCTTATTCAAGTCATCAATCATCTGGTGTCCATGGTCTGGGCGTACAGCAATAGAAACACCGCGACGCTGCTCCACCTCAAGCAAAGCCTTCATTACACCATACATATCAACATCGCCCTCAAGGTGATTTGCTTCATGGAAATTACCTTCCTCATCACCCTGTGTGCTACGTAGATGTACAAAGTTAATGCGATCTCCGAAGCGGCGCATCATATCTGGCAAATCATTGTCTGCACGTACGCCAAATGAGCCAGTGCAGAAGCACAAGCCATTTGACTTATTAGGAACTGCATCAATAATTGCCTGAAAATCATCGGCTGTGCTCATAATGCGTGGCAAGCCAAGAATTGGATATGGTGGATCATCTGCATGGATAACTAGGCTTACACCAGCCTCATCAGCAACTGGGCAAATTTCCTTTAAGAACTCAATCAAATTGCCACGCAATGTATCTGCATCAACATCCTTATAGCGGTCAAGAGCCTGCTGGAACTGCTCAATTGTAAAGCTCTCCTCTGAGCCAGGAAGACCAGCAATCATATTGCGAACAAGAACCTTCTTCTCATCCTCGCTCATAGCATCAAAGCGAGCCTTTGCCTTTGCAATTTCTGCTTCTGTGTATGCAGCCTCAGCACCAGGGCGCTTCAAAATAAATAGCTCAAAAGCAACAAATGCTGCCTTCTCAAAGCGTAAGCCCTTAGAGCCATCTGGCATTGTGTATGCAAGGTCTGTACGTGTCCAGTCTAGAACTGGCATAAAGTTATAGGTAACAACCTTAACGCCACATGCACCCAAATTCTTAATTGACTGCTTGTAGTTATCAATATATCGCTGGAACTCACCCTCGCGTGTTTTGATATGCTCATGTACAGGCACGCTCTCAACTACAGACCATGTTAGCCCTGCAGCCTCAATCAAAGCCTTACGCTTTTCAATTTCCTCAACTGTCCAAACCTCACCATTAGGAATATGGTGCAAGGCATTAACAATACCTGTAACACCGGTCTGCTTAATATCTGCTAATGTAATTGGGTCATTTGGTCCATACCAACGCCAAGTTTGTTCACATAAAACTGGTTTCATAAACATCTCCTTAAACTATTATACGTCTACTTACATATATATTAATCAAAATTTGCAGTTATTTTACCACAACAAGAATATCACACGCAAATAAATAATTTATCAGCGAATAATTAAGTTATAAATCTAAAAAACAACTCCATATTCCGTGCTTATCCGCCCATCAAACCCCCTCCGTGCCTCCGTTCTCAGAAAAATCACACTACGTGTGCTCCGTGTTCCGCCGAAGGCTTGAGCGGGAGCGTTTAAATCGTTACACTTGTTGCTTACGCTTAACACGGAGTACGGAGGACAAGGGAGGAAAAATGCAAGCAATCATTACAACACCACTAAACCCCCTCCGTGCCTCCGTTCTCAGAAAAATCACACTACGTGTGCTCCGCGTTTCGCCGAAGGCCAGAGCGGGAGCGTTTAAATCGTTACACTTGTTGCTTTCGCTACTGGAAGATTGGGAGTTTTGGAGATTAGGAGGCTTGAACATGTTATATTCATACAGATATTGTTATTTCCCGCAGAGACGCAGAGCCGCAGAGACTTGTGTGGTCACTTGAAGTGCGAAGGTTGGACGCAGGGTGCGGAGCAGATGCACGTGACGCCGAAGGGACGCAGAGACGCAGAGGACGCAGAGGCTTGCGTGGTGGGTTCTGTGATAACACTACCGCTTGTCGTTGCCTTGGTTATTGCTTTATCTTTCGAAGCAATAAGGCAACTTCCAAGCGCTAGTGTGTTCGACCAC
>JAFUOX010000079.1 GCA_017481725.1 Kiritimatiellia bacterium
AATGGAGATTTGGAGACGCGGAGGATATGCACGTAGTGGCTAAAAGTGCGAAAAAGGGACGCTGCGACGCGGAGGACGCAGCAGACGAGATTAGACGCGAGAGCAAAAAACAATGGTCTCGCGTCTAAATGTCTGAATGTCATTTGTGGTGGTGTGCTGGCGATTAATGGCGATGCTCAAGGAGGCAAAGCTTGGCACCTTGCCACCTTGAGCCCCGGCAACACCGGGCGGCAAAGCCACCCTCATCCCCACTATCAAACTGTCAAACTATCAAACTCGCCCACTATCAAACTGTCAAACTGTCAAACTCGCCCACTGTCAAACTGTCAAACTTTAAAACCATACAAGAACGGAGTTAGTTTGCAAGTATGCGAGTATGCTAGTTTGATAGTTGAGTTTTGAGGATGAAGTAGCACATGCGTGCTATGAGGCGCTCATAAATGAGCATGAAGCGCACCTAAGATGTATAGGATACCTCTTAGGTGCATGAAGCGAAGCACAGCTTCATTTTGCATAGCAAGCCTCCGCATCTTAATAGTCTTCTGGGCGAGGACACTAGTGGTTGAGGGATTGTTGTTAAAATTTGGTGCACCCGGCGAGGATTGAACTCGCAACCTTCGGCTCCGGAGACCAACGCTCTATCCAATTGAGCTACGGGTGCAATTTAAAATTTTATTAGATTATTCAGGTAGTTGCTGTTCAGGATTTTGTTTTGGACGAGCAACATTTACTGGCAATGGGAAGCGAAGCTTCAGCTGGTTGTCTAAAAGTACTTCTACCCAATATATGCCTGCTTCATTAAATGTTGGATTAATAAAGCACTGAACAATTGTTGCAAGTGTGTTTGTATCACGCATTGCTATGTTGTTTGGCTTGTCATTTTTTAGAACAATGGTAGTTTGATCTGGTGCATAAATCCTTGTGTCTAAAACAAAGTTACCTTGACCGCAGCATAGGCTTGTAACAATGTGAAGACGATCTAGCTTAATAGGAACCTTTGGCACAACTATTGCTGGCATAACTCCAATAAGCATTAGCTTACCATTAAATTCGCGGCGAACATCATCGCAAATTATGCAACTTTGTAAATCTGGTATAATTTTCATTTATTAGCCTTAAAACTATTGAACAAATAATTTTTTTGTTGGATAGAATGGGTCAGTTGTTGCACGAACACCGATTCTCTGCAATCCTTGAGCGTCACCAGAGCCCATCATGTGCGTCAAATGAACCTCACAGCCGTTAAGCTCAGGAAGCTTTTCAATTGCCCGCTCAGCAGCAATGCTATTAGCAGCGCAAATCCCTAGAGCAACCAAAAGCTCAGAGACATCTAGGCTTAGCGATGACTGAGTAAATGAGGCCTGCTTCATTGCGTGGATAGATTTTGTGTAGTTTGCTGGTAAAAGATCTAACCAGTCAGGAATGCCAGCAAGATATTTAAGTGCATTTAAAAGCATTGCAGAAGCAGCATGAAGTAGTTTTGTGTTTTTGCCAATTATAATTGTACCATCCTTTAGCTGAATAGCAGCAGCACAATAAATGCCTTGATTACCTTTGTTTGGGTCTTTTGCTGCTTCAATTGCAGCTTGGCGTGCAGATGCTATAACAGGTAATTCAGCCTCTGTAATAGAAAGCTTATTAATCAATGCTTGCGTCTTTTCTAATGTTGCTTCTTCTGCACGACCAATCATTACATCACATATCGTGCGAAGATGTCTGCGTAAAATTTCTTTACGTGCAGCTATGGAAACAAGATTGTCATTGTCAATAGCAAAGCCAACTCTATTTACACCCATATCTGTAGGTGATTTATACATTTCCTCACCAGAAACGCGCATCAATAGCTTATGCAAAATAGGGAATGCCTCAATGTCACGATTATAGTTTACTGCTTTAATTCCATATGCTTTTTCATGGAATGAATCAATCATGTTCTCGTCTAAAAGGTCTGCAGTTGCTGCTTCATAAGCAATATTGACGGGATGGTCTAAAGGAAGATTCCAAACAGGGAATGTCTCTAGCTTTGCATATCCAGAGTGAATGCCTGCCTTATAGTCATGATAAAGCTGATTTAGGCATGTTGCAAATTTCCCACTCATTGGGCCAGGAGCAATAACAGCGACAACAGGGCGCTCTGTTTGGATATATGGGTTTTTACCACAACCTTCTTCGCTTAGGATTTTCTCTATATCGTCAGGATATCCAGCAGTAACAGAGTGATAAACAACCTTTAGACCAACCTTTTTAAGCTTGTTTGCAAAGCCGCGTGCGCCCTTCATTTTAGGGTTGTATCTAGTCATCACAATGGTTGAAACATTGATGCCATAGCTACGAACTTCATCTACGATTCGAAGTACTTCGTTATCATATGTTGTACCAAAATCTGCACGATATTTTCTATGTTCAATATCACCAGAGTAAATGCATACAACTACTTCTACACGATTGCCGAGCTTTTGGAGCATCTTAATTTTTACATCGGGATCAAATCCAGGCAGTACACGAGCTGCATGTAAATCTTGAAATAGTTTGCCTCCTACTTCAAGATATAGCTTACCAAAGCGTTCTGCGCGATTCATAATTTCAGCGCTTTGTTGTTCAATGTAAGCCGCATTATTAAAACCAAGTTTTTTAGAATTCACAGAATCCCTCTAAATTTAAAATGTTTTTGCAATAAAATAACCGCCCATTTTAGGGCGGCTATTTCGCTGAAATTAGAAACCGTCAGCTGAGAAATCATCATCAGAGCTAGTGTTGACGATTGCGTCGATTTCTTCTTGTGTTAATGCAGGGATTAAGCGTCTAGCATCAGAAGACAAAGAAGCCTGCTTCTTAATTGCTTTTGTTGCACATTCACGCATAATTTGGTCTGCAATGGTATTACCACTATCATGAACATAACAGAAAATAGCAGCATTAAATAACTGTGTGGCTTCATCTTGGAAGGATATAGTTCTATTTCCATCACGGCGAATAACCAAGTTAATCAAGAGATTTTGCCAATCTGAATATGTCAAACTTGAAACAGGAATTTCTTTGTTTGGTTTTGCATAGATAGTCTTTCTATCCTTTGATATTCCAGAAATATCTAGTCTTCTATAGCCACGTCTTAGACCAGCATTCTTATCAAGGTCATTTAGTATAAATTCACGTAGAGATATTAGCTTTTCAAAGCGTTTGACAACAAACTCTAGCTCTTCCTTAGCTTCAGGTGTACTTAGCTCTGCTTCCATACGCTTCATATCATTGATAACCTTTTGGTATTCAAATTTATCAATAATAGGCTTTTTATCAGCAAGAACAGAATTGATTCTATCAATCTCTTCACGAATTACAGCCTGACGCTTTGCTTCAGCTGTTACTCTGCGAGTCTCTTCTTCTGCTGCTTCCCTTGCAATACGTGCTTCTTCCTCTAGGCGCTTCTTTTGTGCAATGAAACCACGAGCATCCTTTTGAAGCTTTTTAATGCCAACCTTCATGTTGCGAAGAGCAACATCTGCTGCTTTTACTGAGTTTAAGATTGTTTTTGATGCTTGTTGAAGATTTAGTTTGATTTCAGCACGATTGTCACGGATTGTATTTAGAGTTCGAATATTTGCTTTTTTAGCATCATAAGGAGTAGGTTCATATGATGTTGCTTTTTGAGCTAAAGCCTCGGCATCGCGAAGAAGCTTACGAATCTCTTTGGCATATACATAGATGTTTTGCTCAGCAGAAGCATCAAGGGTAGCACGGATCTTTGCCTTGGAATCGTCTTCTGCAGGAGCAGATTCTTCTTCTGCAGGAGCTTCTGGCTCTGGCTCAGCTGCGGCTTCTGCTACTTCAGCACCCGCTGCACCTGCTGCAGCATTAATGGCAGCATTGATTGCTTCCTTATCGGTTTCATCCAATTCTGCAAGCTTAGCAGGAATATCCTTGCCGATTGTTGAGATTGCACGCTTAATAATTTCCTCATCAGTAGGTTCTTCACCCTTCAAATCCATTAAAGCGGTGCGAGCTTTGCGCTTCATTCCTTCTGTTAAAATCTTTTCTGCAACAATCTTTGCTAATTCTGGATTTTCAGTAATAAGCTTTGCTGTAATAGTTTCAATAGTCTTGCCAGCTAGAGGATTTGCAGCAGGAGCTTCTGCTGCAGGTGCAGTAGTGGCAAATTTCTTTGATGCCATGTTTTTAATTTGGTCTTCGCTTGGTTCTGTTATACCCAAGTCTATTAAGTCCTGCTTTGCTGTAGCAAGTTGTTCCTCTGTAAATTCTGTAGGAGCAACAACTGATTCACCATCAGAGGCTTCCTCAGTAGGTTCAACTGGCTTAGGTGGCTCAAAGTCAGGGAATATTGGTGTGATATCCGCTGCATTTTTATAAACCTCTGATACACCAGTAAGAATGTCTGCAATTTGAGCATCTCGCTGTTTTAGCAACTCAAGCTGATGATTTACATCCTCATTAAGGCCTTCAAAGGTTGTTTCCAATTCCGCAATTTCAATATTTACGCGGGTGAATTCCTTCTTTAAATCATTATTTTTTATAATAATGTGGATAACGTAACCAATAACAGCAAGCAAAATTAGTCCAACCACACCGAATATTGTAAATAAAATATACTTTGCTGAGTTTGGATTTTTTGGCTTATTGTTATTTACGTTAATTTGAGAATAACTTGCTGTTGCCTGAGTTGGATCTGTAGCTACAGGTGATACTGCTGGATGAGGCGGAGCTGATGTTGCTGAAGAAGAAGCCATAGCCCCCTTAGTAATAACAAATTTCTTTCCAGATTTACGTGAGCCTGTTGGTGTAGTTGCACTTTCAATTGTTAAACTGCTTGTTGGTGTCACAGCAGCTGTATTTTTTACAGTCTGACGCTTGCCAGGACCAGCCTTGCGTGACTCTGGTACATTTGCAAGATATGCCTTGATGTCGTTTATCAAAGAACCATAGTTTGGATAGCGCATAAATAAATCATTATACATCATGCGACCAATAATTCTAGATACCTCTGGCTCAATATCAGGGCGAATGCTTTCTAGAGTTGGTGGAGGTCCATTAAAGCGAGCTTTAATTACTGCAACAGCATCTGGTCCTTCATAAGGAGGCTGACCAGCAATTGCATGGTAAAGTGTTGCACCTAGACTGTAAATATCACTGCGTGCACTATTCTTTTTCTTTTGAACCTTCTCTGGAGCAATATAATATGGTGTTCCCCAAAGCTCTGAGCTAGCACCCTGTGATGCCATACTTGCAATACCAAAGTCAACTAGCTTTGCTTGCATGTTTTCATCAAATAAAATATTGTCTGGCTTAATATCACCATGGAAAAGACCAACTTCTTCAGCAGCCTTTAAGCCCTCAGCAATCTCTAAGCCAACTCGTAATACAAATGCAGGGTCTAGCATTGTGCCAGATTCAATCATTCCATCAAGCTTATTGCCATTTACTAATTCCATAGCCAAATATGGAAGACCCTTTTCACGACCAAAGGAGTAGATTTGAGCAACATGTGGATGATTTAAGCGAGCAGCACTCTGTGCTTCATTGCGGAAGGTCTCAAAGAGGGCAGGGTCTTGTCCTAGCTGCTTTTGCATTACCTTGATGGCAACCTTACGCCCAAGATTCTCATCCTCTGCAAGAAATACAGTTCCCATTCCACCAGAACCAAGTTATTTCAATAAAACAAAGTGACCTAATTTTGCTGAGACACTATTTTCTTTTCCACAAGCAGTACAAGCAACAGGAGTAAATCGAGGTAATCCTTCTATGTCAATCTCTGCACCACAAAAAGCACAATTCATCTTGCTCATTGGGTCTGTCTTAATTACAGCAGCTTCAACATGTTGATCTGTATTTGTCTGTTCGTCACTCATCTTAAAAAACCTTCCTTTTTTAACGAAATAGTTTTTGTATGAAATCTTAGAAAATAATAAAAATAAAAAGCCGTAAAATGTATAAAATTTCGTGGCAACATATCCATTTATGTTCATCTATTTTACTACATTTTCTTGACAAAAACTAGTAAATAGTTGATTATTATGCGTAGTTAAAGCCGTTTTTTTGAAAAATTCTCATAATAGCGAGAAAAATTATGCATAAAGTTTTAATCAATTTTGACCCGATTATCATATATTCATTTGGTTTTTGCATGGCAATGGGTATTTTATCTGCCTTTATCCTAATGGTATGGTTAGGAAAAAGAAATGGATATACCGCTGAATTTTTGTCTAATTTTGTGCTTTTTTTAATGATTTCTGCATTTATAGGAGCCCGCTTTGCGTATGTATGTGAGCATTGGACATCTGAGTTTAAAAGCAACCCTTTGGAGATGTTTAATATCGTTCGAGGTGGTATTATGTATTATGGGGGAATGCTTGGAGCATGGCTTGGTGGTTCTATATACTTGCTTATAAAGAAGTATTCTGTTGTTGATGTGCTTGATTTAACGGTTACGGTTCTTCCTTTAGGTCATGCATGGGGCAGAGTAGGGTGTTTTCTTAATGGCTGCTGTTTCGGAAAGATTACGGATTGTGCTATTGGTGTAAAATTTCCTTATCACTCCAATGTATGGTGGTCACAATATTCGCAAGGGCTGATTAGTAAAATTGATAAGGTTTCTTTGCCAGTAATGCCATCTCAGTTGATAGAGTCAGTATTAAATCTTCTTATCTGTGTGGTTCTAGTTGTTTTGTATCGTAGAAGAAATCGTATTGTTGGCTTACAAATGGGTTTGTATTCAATTATGTATTCAGTAGTCAGGTTTTATACAGAAACCTTACGCTCTGATGAACGCATGTCGGTAGGACCTTTTTCTATATCTCAAGCAATTAGTATAGGTCTTATGATTTTTGGAATAAGTATGGTTACATACTCAATTATTCGCAATAAACGTGCACAATAGAGTTATAAAACCTGCTTTCTATTTTCTATTTCGTGTTAGGTGTGCCACTCAAGAAGCAGGTGTATAAAAAATAGAGTGCAGCTAGTGCACTCAAATAGGGTAATAATCAATTTTCTAGCTTAATCCCTAATGGTTTTTTGGGTCTTATAAGATTCTAGCACCATTAGGTGTAACAACGATTAAATCCTCTATACGCACACCGCCAGTAGCTGTGTAGTATAAACCAGGCTCAATGGTTACAACCATATTGGTCTTAAGGATTTCATTGTTCCTTGAAATTCGAGGTCCCTCATGAATCTCAAGTCCAACACCATGCCCTGTACTATGGAAGAAGCCTTCTGCATGATCATTTCCATATGTGGTAAAGAATCCATTTGCTTCAAATAAGTCATTTACGCCATTATGAATGTCGTTTGCTTGAACGCCATCATATACCTTTTCAATTGCCTCGTCATGAGCACGTTGAACAATATCATATTGGCGTTGTTGTGCTTCACTAGGAGTGCCATTCATAAAGGTGCGTGTCATATCTCCCCAGTAGCCATTTGTTAAGCTTCGTGGGAAAATATCTATGACAATCCATTCATTTGCATGCAATGGACCATGCCCCTCTTCATGAGGATTTACACCTTGTATGCCTCCAGCAACAATTGTGCCCTCGTCAATACAATTGTTTTCAATGCATACCATTCTGATTTTGTGTTTTACAATTTCAGATGTTAGTATCGTGCCATCCTTAAGAACTAGCTCTCCATTGTCATTTGGGATAGCAGAGGCAATCAAATCACCTGCCGCATTCATAGCCTTGTGTGTTACCTTTTGAACATCAGCTATTTTTGCAATTTCTTCATCTGTCTTTATCATGCGGCGTTTTTCAAGCCATGATGTATTAGAGACAAACACGTTTAAGTCAAAGTGTTCTTCTAAATCTATTACTAATCCATATGGAAATGAAGAAGCACAAAATACTTCCTTGTAGTTGTTTTTTGTTGCATATTCGCCAATACAATCAACAATGTATCCACGCTTACCAAGCATAGATGTAGGGCAGTGTACTTCACAATCGTGGGATTGAGAAATTGCACGACCATACTCTAATTCATTTACAATGAGTGTGGTGCGATTATCGTCTACAATCACAGCCACATCATCTGGTGCAGTAAAACCAGTTAGATACCGAATTGATGGTTCGGTTTTTTCATTTCCATATAGAATGAACATCGGTAAAGCTTTGTGTAAAATGTTTAAACATTGCAATGAGTTGCTTCGCCAAGCTCATGGACAAGCAATCCACTGCGTAGCTTTGGCTCAAACCATGTGCTCTTTGGAGGCATAGTTTGACCAGCATCAGCAATAGCCATCATTTGCTCAATAGTTGTTGGGTACATTGCAAATGCAACAGCAGCTTCTCCAGAATCCACATTTTTTACAAGCTCACCATTGCCACGGATGCCACCAACAAAGAATATACGCTCGTCTGTTCGAGGATCTCCAATTCCAAGAATTGGAGCAAGTAGGTCCTCCTGAAGACGGCTTACATCAAGCTGTGCAACTGGATCTGTTGAATCAATTTTATCAAGAGTCCATCCAAGCTTATACCATTGCTTATCTATGTACATAGCACATGTGCATGAACCTGCTAGCTCAGGAGAAGCAATCTTTTCCATTTTGAAGCCTTCGCTGACCTTAGCAAGGAATGCTTCTGTTGAAAGTCCATTCAAATCCTTTACACAACGATTGTATGGAAGAAGCTTTAGCTGTGAAGCAGGGAATAGACATGCCATAAAGCGATTAAACTCGGCATCAGCATCATAACAATCACCAGCAGCTTTGCGTTTCTCCATGCCTGCACGGAAGGATGCTGCAGAACGATGATGACCATCAGCAATGTAAGCCTTTGGAACTGCCTCAAAGGCAGCAATCAATTCATTTGTTTTTTCAACAATCCAAACAGTGTGTCCAATTCCATCCTCTGCAACAAAGTCATAAATTGGGGCCTTTGCACATTCTTCTGCAACGATTGCATCAATAGCTGCAACATCACGATAGGTTAGAAAAACCTGCCCTGTATTTGCATTTGTTGTTAGAATGTGTGTTAGGCGATCTTCTTCCTTGTCTTTGCGGGTCTTTTCATGACGCAAGATTACGTTGTTTGCGTAATCATCAATGTCGCAGCACGCAACAACTGATGTTTGCTTATGCTCACCCATTTGCTGACGGTAAATGTAAAGCTTTGCTTCTCCTTCACGCATCATTAAATTGTTTGAGATAAGACCAGCAAGATTTTCTGCTGCCTTTGCATAGATAGGTGCAGTATGTGGGTCTGTTCCTTTTGGAAAATCGATTTCAGAGCGGACAACATGAAGGAATGAATGTGGCTTACCTTCTGCCATAGCAAAAGCTTCCTCTGTGTTCATAACATCATATGGAAGTGATGCAATAGCGGTCTCATTGCCTTCTGTAGGACGAATGGCTGGGAATGCAGATATTTTCATGGTTTATAATCTCCTAGACAAATGATTTATGCTTCCTCGCAAATCTCAGTAGATAGCGTCCAGCTTTCTCCTGGAGCAATAAACTGTGCATCTTTTGTTATATTGCAGGTTTCAACGCAAACCATTGATAAATAGCCATCATTGTTGTAATCTGCCATAGCTGCAGCCTTGTTTATCCATGGGTTCCATACAACAGAAGTGTTGCTGTTTGATTTTTTGACAACAATCTTTCTTGAGTTTGCTTTGTCATCAATAATTGCTGTGCCAGAAAAATCCTCGTAAATTCTATCAACTTCGCAGTTGAATGCGATGCTTCCGCTCTGTGTGCAATTTACTTCAGCTGCTCCAGGAACAGTGTCAATATATGAAATGCCATCAAAACCTAGTACCTCAGTCTGGTTGATGTCACCAACAGCAAAGTATGTGTGCATTGCTTGAGTGATACGCATAGGTGCTAAGCCAGTATTGAAGGTGGTGAGATTTAATTTAAGTGTTTTGCCAACAATAACCTCTAGCTCTGCTCTAAAGCAATAAGGATAAAGCTTCATAGAATCAACTGTTGAGTAAAGCACTAATGTAACAGAGGTTGTGTCTTCATCAATGTAGTTTACTCCCTTGACGGACCAATCAAAGCTACGGGCAAAGCCATGCTGAAGTGCTGCACCAGGATTTTCTACTGGATTTGGTTTGCCGAACCATGGCCAGCAAATAGGGATACCACCGCGGATTGGCTTGTCAATTTCGAAAAGAGAATCTGAGCTCATCCATAGCAAATCCTTGCCAGATGCTTTTGGTATATATGATGCTACATGAGCTCCGTGAAGATATATTGTAGCTGTTGCTGCATTATTTTCAATTAAAACTACAGGTAAATTACCGTTTCCAGTTGTTATTTGTACATTTGAATTCATAGATAAAATCCTTATTAAATTTGTTTATGGTATTCTAACACCAAATATCAGTTAAGTTCAATAGTTAATTAATCAAAATAGTGTTTAAGGTGCATTTGAGCTATTGCTCTCATGTTGTACACTTGCTTACGGCAGAGATAATGATATGGCAACTCTACCGTGATAGCATTTGTTTTGTGGGAGTGGTTGGATTGTAGTTGCTAACTAAGCACAAATATTGCTTGTAATGTAGCCTACATACAGAATTAGGAATATTGCACCCCAAATTCGTCCAAGCCTTTGGCGTAATGCTGGTATGAAGAATAACCCGCTTAAGATGCATAAGAAAATAGAATCTTGTATGCTGCCACTAGACAGACTTATTGGGTTTATCATTCCAGTTACGCCCAAAATAAAGAAAATATTGAAAATGTTTGACCCAATAACATTTCCAACAGCAATATCGTTTTGTTTTTTTATTGTGGCAATTACTGATGTTACAAGCTCAGGTAGGGAAGTGCCAATGGAGGCAATTGTAAGGCCAATTATTCGCTCTTCAATGCCTAGATTTTGAGCAATTGAAATAGCTGAATCTACTACAAATTTTCCGCCTAAGACAATGCCACATAAGCTTAATATAATTCCCAAGATAAGCACAAACATTGAATGCTTTGGCTGTTTTGAATCATCAAATGCTTCAGAAGTGTTTTGTGCATTACGTTGAGAACCACGAATTTGTATAGCCATAATAGCCACAAAGCACAAGAAAAGAAATCCTGCAGAATAAATATTTAGTATCTTGCTGGTTAAACCAAAAACTATCAGCAAGATTGCTCCAAGAAGAGAAATAGGTAGGTCTCGTTTTGTGCAATCATTGTTTATTATTATTGGGGAAATCATGCCACAAACACCTAAAATTGCAGCCAAATTAAATATGTTTGATCCAACAACATTTGCAACAGCTATATCGTTTGCATTCTCTAATGCTGAAATAAGGCTTACAGAAAATTCTGGTAATGAAGTGCCAAATGCAACAACAGTCAAACCTATTAAAATACTTGGAACCTTTAACCTGTTTGAAAATGAAACTGCAAATTCCACAAACCTCTCTGCTCCGTAAATTAACAAAGCAAAACCAATAATCAAAAGAATAATATTCATTGTTTCTCCATAATTGAGTGTTTTTACAATGAAAGTCTTGCTTTTTTGCAATAAACCGGATTAAGTTTTTTAATCGTCCTGACGATTTATTGCCGCTTTACAGATAAGCGAGCTACTCCCTTTCGATTAAGTGGGGTAATTATAACTCATTTTAAAACGATAAATCAACTTAGAATTTATAAATTTTATACTATTCAAAATTTACTTTATTGTAAGTGTTTTTTTTGGTATTATTATTGAATAAATCAGTTAATTTTGTTTTTGGGAAGTTTTTATGAATGGTTTAACAAAAAAATGTCTTATTACAGGTGGAGCAGGTTTTATCGGTTCTCAATTAGCAAGACGATTGCTAGCTCAGGGCTGTGAGGTTACTGTTATAGACAATCTCTTTACTGGTTCAAAATCAAATATTTACGATTGGCTAGATAATCCTCGATTTACTTTTTTGATGCATGACGTTACTCAGCCATTCTGGGGACAATTTGACGAGATTTATAATTTAGCATGTCCAGCATCGCCTATTCATTATCAGCGTAATCCTGTCGAGACCATCAAGGTTTCATTCCTTGGAATGATGAATACGCTTGAGCTTGCACTAAAGACAAAGGCAAAGGTTTTTCATACCTCTACCTCTGAGGTTTATGGTGATCCAGATGTTCATCCACAGCCAGAATCCTATTGGGGTCATGTAAATACAATTGGTATTAGAAGCTGCTATGATGAAGGTAAGCGTGCGGCAGAAACACTATGTGCTGATTATATCCGCGAGTATGGTGTGGACGTACGTATGATTCGTATTTTCAATACATATGGACCACATATGCATCCACATGATGGCCGCGTGGTAAGTAATTTCATTGTTCAAGCTTTACAGGGGAAGGACATTACTCTTTACGGAGATGGTAATCAGTCTCGTAGTTTCCAGTTCGTTGATGATTTGCTAGATGCAATTCAGAAATATATGCAAATTCCTCAAAATGAACTTAAAGACTTCTTTAAGAAGCATAATATGGATATCCCTGTATTAAATATTGGTAATCCAGATGAGTTTACAATTAAGGAGTTAGCAGAGATAACTCTAGAGCTTCTTCCAAACACAGGTAGTAAGCTAGTTTATGAGCCATTGCCAAAGGATGATCCAAAGCGTCGCCGCCCAGATATTACTCTTGCTAAGGAGTTATTGGGTTGGGCTCCACGCATTAAATTACGTGAAGGTTTGCCAAAGACAATAGAATATTTTAAGAAGCTTCTTGAAAACAATTAATTCTATAACAACATTAAAATATAGATTAGGAGATAATAAAATGAAAAATAAACTTGTGAAATTTTCTCTAGCATTAGTATCTGCTGTTGCTCTATGTTCAGTAGGCTGCTCAGGGAACAGTTCTGAAGACACATTTACAGTTGGTTTTGATGCAAGCTTCCCTCCATATGGCTTTATTTCAGAAACAGGTGATTATGTTGGTTTTGATCTAGATTTGGCTGCAGAAGTAGCAAAGCGTAACGGCTGGGAATTGGTCAAGAAGCCAATTGATTGGGCAGCAAAGGATGCAGAGCTAGATGCAGGTACAATTGATTGCATCTGGAATGGCTTTACTCTAACAAAGGAGCGTGAGAGTCAGTATACATGGACAAAGCCTTATGTTGAAAATGCACAGCTTATTCTTGTAAAGACAACATCAGATATCAAGGTTGCAGCTGATCTTAATGGCAAAAAGGTTGTAGTCCAGGATGGTTCTTCTGGTGCTACTGCAATGGAAGAATTCCTAAAGGAGCAGCAGGCAGCAGATAGTGCTTTTGCTTTTGCTGATTACAAGAAGGTTCCTGATTACAATACTGCATACACAATGCTTAAGACAGATGCTGTTGATGCAATCGGTCTAGATTCTGCAGTAGCTAAAGGCTATGTAGATAAGAGCAATGGCGAAATGCGTATTTTGGAAGCACCTCTTTGCTCAGAGTTTTTTGCTGTTGGCTTTAAGCTAGGCAATACAGAATTGCGCGATATAGTAGAGAAGACACTCATGGAAATGGTTGCAGATGGCACATGCGCAAAGATTATTGAAAAGTGGAAGGCTGATACTAAAAATGGAGGAGATGGAATCGATTTTATCTTGAAGTAATTCGATTTCTATTAGCCTATGAGAAGAGCAAACCTTAAACCTTCATTCATTATATCCGCGCTTGCTGTGTTTTTCGCATCAAGCGTGGTGGTTTATGCAGCAGATGTAGCACAAAGTGATCCATCTATTGGTAGTTGTATAGTTGAATTTTGGCAGAGAGTTTGCTCTATCGTACAAATACTCGGTAAGGGTGTTTTATATTCAGTTGGGCTATTTTTCCTAACAATTCTTTTTGCTCTTCCTTTTGGCTTACTTGTTGCATTTGCAAGGATGAGCAAAAACCCAATATTAAGCAATATTGCTCGCGTCTATATTTCAATTATGCGTGGCACACCGCTTATGCTTCAGCTGCTAATTGTTTACTTTGGTCCATATTATTTATTTGGGATGTCTCTAAAAAATTATCCTGAATTTATGGCTGCAGTTATTGCATTTGTGTTGAACTATTCAGCTTATTTTGCAGAGATTTACAGAAGTGGTATTTCTTCAATTCCTGTTGGACAATATGAAGCGGCAAATGTTCTTGGCTATTCCAAAAACCAAACCTTCTTTAAGATAATCCTTCCTCAAGTAATAAAACGAATTTTACCTCCTGTAACAAATGAGGTTATTACTCTTGTTAAGGATACATCCTTAGCACAGGTGATTGCTGTAATTGAGACATTTACTATTGCAAAGCAGTTAGCTAATGCACAAGCATCAATGCTTCCTCTAATTTGTGCTGGTGTTTATTATTATATTTTCAATTTCATTGTTGCGTTTGCAATGGAACGCATAGAAAAGAAACTAAATTACTATCGCTAGGACATAGAAATGGCTGTATTAGAGATTAAAAACTTGCACAAAAGCTTTGGTGAGCTTGAAGTTTTAAAAGGCGTTGATTTGTCTGTCGCTAAGGGTGAAGTAGTTTCAATTATTGGACCTAGCGGTTCTGGTAAATCAACACTCCTTCGTTGTGCTACACTTTTGGAGCGAATGGATAAAGGTAGCATGGCATATCTTGGTGATTATGCCGTGTCAGAGGGAGAAAATGGTAAGAGTATCTATGCTTCAAATGATGAGCTCCGCCGTCTAAAACGTCATTTTGGTCTTGTTTTTCAGAACTTTAATCTTTTTCCTCATTATTCGGTGATAAAGAATATCGTTGATGCACCTATTACTGTTCAGCATAGAAATAAAGATGAGGTGTATGAAAAGGCTCGTTTGCTATTAGATAAAATGGGCTTGAAGGACCGTGAGAATTATTATCCTCATCAGCTTTCAGGTGGACAGCAGCAGCGCGTATCTATTGCTAGAGCATTGATTAATGATCCTGCGGTTTTGTTTTTTGATGAGCCAACAAGTGCTCTTGATCCAGAGCTGACTCAAGAGGTTTTGAAGATAATACGTGAGCTCGCTGAACAAAAGACAACTATGGTTATTGTAACACATGAGATGAATTTTGCGGCTGAGGTTTCTAACAAGATTATCTTTATAAATGAAGGCTTGATTGTAGAAGAAGGAACACCTCAAGAGGTTATTTATTCACCAAAAATTAAGCGTACACAAGAATTTTTAGCACATCTAAAGTAATTTATAAAACAATTTAAGGAGAGAAAATTATGAAAATGATAGAAGGAAATCTAACAGTTAAGGGTGCAAAGTTTGGCATCATTATTAGCCGTTTCAATAGCTTCTTTACAGAGCAGCTTCTTCAAGGTGCTCAGGATTGTCTAGAGCGTCATGGTGCAAAGACAGATGATATTACAGTTGTACGTGTTCCTGGTGCCGCAGAGATTCCATATGCAGCACAGCGTATGGCTAAGTCAGGCAAGTATGACGCAATTATCGCATTGGGCTGTGTTGTCCAGGGTGCAACTCCTCACGCAGATTTAATTAATACACAGGTTTCTCGTGCTCTTGTACAGATTGGTCTAGATGCAAATGTTCCTGTATTGAGTGGTCTAATTGCTGCAAATAATTTAGAGCAAGCAATTGAGCGTGCTGGAACAAAGGCAGGTAATAAGGGCTGGGATGCAGCTGCAGCAGCAATTGAGATGGTTTCAGTATTTAAACAGCTATAATCCAAGCATATTGATGGAGTAGAGAAAATGCCAGTAACACGCCGTGAAGGCCGCGAGTGGGCGGTACAAATGCTTTTCCAGTTAGAGCTTAATCCAAATATGGAGAAAACAGCTGAGGAAATATTCAAAGAGTTTTGGGATGGACAAATTCGCGTTAATGGAGAAAATCCAGATGTTCGCCTAACACCTCAAATTCGTAAGTTCTCTGAAGGTATTGTTCGTGGTGTTATGCGCAATTTGAGTAGCATTGACGAGATACTTGTTCCAAAGCTAGATAATTGGCAAATGGATCGCATTGGTAATGTAGAACGTAGTGTTTTGCGAATGGGTATTTATGAGCTATTATTTGCCGAAGATAAGCCACCTGTGCCAGTTGTTATTAATGAGGCTGTTGATGTTTGCAAGTTCTTTGTAAATTCAGAATCTGCTCGCTTTATTAATGGTATTCTTGATTCTATCGCTAAAGATAAGGCAAAATAACTTTCCCTTATTTTAATATTTTGTTGTATTAATTCACACGCTCGCTAGGAATAAAAATGATTAGCTTTCAAAATGTAAGTATCCATTTTGGTACTCAGGATGTTTTACGTGATGTTAGCTTTAAAATCAACCCTAGGGAGCGTGTTGGTATTGTTGGACCCAATGGTGCTGGTAAATCAACTGTTTTTCATTTGATTACAGGAGAGTTAAGTCCAGAAAAGGGAGATGTTGTTTTTGAAGGTGCAAAGCCTTCTATTGGACATCTTCATCAGCAGCTTAATAAATGGGATGAAGGAGATACTCTTCTTTCCTATACAATGCGCTCCTCACAAAAAATTAAAGACTTGGAGGAGCAAATTAATAAAATTGAGTCCCAGATTAGCCAAACTGAGGATAAACAGGAGAGAGCGCGCCTTCTTAATCAGGTTGGACGCTTACAGACAGAATTTGAGCATCTTGGTGGCTACGATTTAGAGACCCGAGTTAAAGAGGCACTCGGTGGCTTAGGCTTCCACACAACTGACTTTGATAGACCTTTTTCAGAGTTCTCAGGTGGATGGAAAATGCGTGCAGAGATGGTTAGAACACTTGTAATCAAGCCAGATGTGTTGATGCTTGACGAGCCTTCAAACTATCTTGACCTTCCTGCGGTTGAATGGATGCAGCGCTTCTTGAAGGAATATCAGGGTACTCTTTTACTTATTTCTCACGATCGCTTCCTGCTTCGTACACTAACAAATGTAACACTTGAAATAGATGGTCAGACCGCAACCCGCTACAATGGTGGTTTAGATTACTATATGGAGGAGCGTGTTAGACGCTATGAAACGCTCCTCGCTGCGAAGCGTAATCAAGACCGCATTATTGAGCAAAACCAGCGCTTTATTGATACATACCGCTACACTGCATCAAAGGCTCCTCAGGTGCAGTCACGCGTGAAGATGCTGGAAAAAATGGAGCCAATAATTGTTCCTCGTCAGGCATCAGAAAACGGCAAGCTTCGTCTTCCAGAATTTCATCATTGCGGCACAACAGCCCTAACAGTTAAGGATGCAGGATATTCCTATGATGGCGAGAATTTTGTCTTTCGTAATATCTCCTTCGATATTGGCAGAGGAGAGCGTGTTGCTGTAGTTGGCTTTAATGGAATGGGTAAGACAACATTTTCACGCCTTGTTTCTGGTGGGGCAACACCTACAGAGGGTGAGGTTATACTTGGTCATAAGGTTGTTCCAGGTTATGTTTCGCAGGATTTTGCTGAAACAATTCCACCAGAGCGCTCTTTAATGAATGTTGTAAAGCTTGCAGATGATACGCTTTCAGAAAATCAATGCCGCACATTACTTGGAAGCTTTGGCTTCAGTGGTGATGATACCTTTAAAACGGCAGGGGTACTAAGCGGTGGAGAAAAGATTCGCTTAGCCTTTGCACGTATGTTTGCGCAAAAGCCAAATTTCCTTGTGCTTGACGAGCCAACAACCCACTTGGACATCAATGGACGGCGTGCATTAGAGGAAGAGCTTAAGGCATATCCTGGCTCAATGCTTGTGGTTAGCCATGACGTAGAATTTGTTCGTAACATTGCCACAACAATTCTATCAATTACAGAGAAAGGTTTTACTAAGTATCAGTGTGGTTATGATGACTTTAGAGCAATGGAAGCAAAGGCTCGTGGCGAGACGATTGCTGCTGCTGATGTGTCTGCTGCTTCAGAACCTAAGCAGGCCCCTCTTTCTCAAAAGGAAAAGCGTAAACTAAGGGCAGAGGAGCGTGAGAAAAAAGCTCCATTGCTCCGTTCTCTTCGTAGGCGTGTAGAAGCAACAGAGGAACGTATTTCTGTGCTTGAAAAAGAGCAATCAGAGCTAGTTGCTGCTATGAGTGATGCTGCTGCAAATGTTGACTATGCCACAATTAATCGCCGTATGTCTGAAATTCAATCTGAGCTTGAGACTCTTAATACCTTGTGGGAGCAAGCAGCATCTGAGCTTGCATTTCTTGAGGCAGAATAATAATTTCGTTGACTTTTTTTATCTAAATTTGGTATCTTAAACCAAGTTTGTTTTTGTTTAACAAGTCAATTAGTTTTTTCCTTTCTGGCCAACATAGCTCAGTTGGTAGAGCAGCGCATTCGTAATGCACAGGTCGCGGGTTCGATCCCCACTGTTGGCTCCATTTTTCTAATTGATTTTTTTCTCCGGTATATTTCCCAATATTCCGGAGTTTTTTTATGACCTAAAGCGTTTTTCCCTTGAGCTTTAAGCGTGCGTGATGGCTAGAAGTGCGAAGAAGGGACGCAGAGACGCAAAGGACGCAGAGGACGCAGAGGCTTGCGTGGTGGTGTCGATGATAACACTACCGCTTGTCGTTGCCTTGTTTTGCTCCTATTGTCGCAAAGGCAACTTCCAAGCGTTAGTGTGTTCGCCCACAAGAATGCAAAGACGCGGAGCTTCTGCACGTGATGGCTAAAAGTGCGAAGAAGGGACGCTGAGAACTGATGGTCGCTAGTGCTCAGGCCTTCGGCGAAACACGGAGGATAAAGAGAACGGAGACACGGAGGGATTCTGGGGTAATTGTAATAATTGCTTTGGTGTTATCGTTGCTTGCACAATTCTCCCTTGTCCTCCGTAAAAATCACACTATGTGTGTCCATGTTAGGCGAAAGCAATAAGTGCGAAAAAGGGACGTTAGACGCGAGACGGTTAAACGACGTTAGACGTTAGACAGCCGATAGACAATTAGCCGATAGACGTTGAACGGACAATCAGACAATCAGACGCTAGACCATCCCCTGCGTTGACACGCATCCCGC
>JAFUOX010000016.1 GCA_017481725.1 Kiritimatiellia bacterium
CACCACGTGTAGTAGCTCCGCGTCTCTGCCTTCTTGTGGTCGTACACACTAGCGCTTGGAAGTTGCCTTATTGCTTCGAAAGATAAAGCAATAACCAAGGCAACAACAAGCGGTAGTGTTATCACAGAACCCACCACGCAAGCCTCTGCGTCCTCTGCGTCTCTGCGTCCCTTTTTCGCACTTTTAGCCACCACGTGCATCAGCTCCGCGTCTAACGCCCATTCTTTGCATTTTTGAAGCGTGCTACCGCACGCAAAGGGGCTGAAGCCCCTTTCTCCGATACTTTTTCAATCGTGTAAACAAAAAAGCTGCTGCATAACTTATTTTGTTTTGCAACAGCTTTTCTTTTTTTACTTCTTCTTTGGAGGAGGAAGTATTCCCATCTCAATTAGTTCATCTCGTGGGCGGAGGCGAATGTTCTCTAGCCCCAAATCTCTTTGAACAATCATAAAGATGTTGCTGTTTAATGGGTGGAAGCCATGTGAAAGGCAATCATCCATTCCCTCAGGGGTTGTTGTGTAGCGCATGCAAGCTTCTCGCTCAACACGGTGGCCTGCACCAATGCAGTGGCCAAGAGTTTGGAATAAGCGCTTGCCCATACGAAGATTCATAGTTGCTTCATCCGTCTTGCCAGCCTTAACCCAGCCGCTATTCATCACTGCCCAATATTCATAAGGAGCAGAAATAATTGCAGGAGCATCCTCATCCTCTGTGATAATTAAGATAATTTTTGCATTTTTGTCTGCCTTTGCCTTTTGAGCTAGAGCAAAAGCACGAGAATCTGTGCCAAAATCATCAGATGTATTTGCTACCTTAACATTAACATTGAGCTGCTTTTGGAAGTGAGCACGCTCTGTCTCTAGCCATTCTGCATCAACAGCATTGTTGTGGTTGATGATTAGAACGTGAGACTCTGGGATGATGTATGCCTCAGGAGGGAATTTTCGTATGCGACGACGTGCTGGCTCTTTAGCCTCTACCTTTTGTTCTGTAGGGGCAGGAACTTCAACAGCCATTAGGTCATATGCTGTGCTAGAAAGGATTACTGCTAGGCTTAGAATGCTGATAAATTTCTTCATGTCATTCTCCAATTTTATTTTAAATAGTGTTTTATTTATATGAAATAAGCAGAAGCCTAGCATTTCTGCGAGCCTCTGCTTATTGTTTTACGTTTTTGGGGCTAGTCTTCGGTAGAAGGCTCAGCTTCCTCTGTTGTTGTATTGCTTTCTGCTTGCTCAAGCTCATTGAGAAGGTGAAGCACATTGTCGCCCTTTTCAATGGACAAGGTTTGCTTGAAGAATAGCTTAGGTGTATATTTTAAAGAAACCTTATCTGCAATTACCTTCTGAAAATCTACTCGATGGCGGCGTAGCCACTTCATCAAATCTTCTGTGGAAATGTCTCCAGTAGGCATTAAGGACACAAAGACAGAGGCAGAGCGCAAATCTCTTGAAAGCTCAACACTTACAAAAGATATAGCTCCTGTATCCGTGGGATCGCCCAGTCCTATATGATATATAGAAAGGGCTAGCTCACGGCGAATCATTTCACTTACGCGTGCAATGCGATCTACATTACCCATAGGTGATGCCTCTCGTTATTAAAGAACCTTAGGAAGCTCCTCGTAGGTGAAGCACTCAATAACATCACCCTCGCGGAATTCCTCATAGCTGTTAAGAAGAATACCACATTCCATAGCCTGACGAACCTCCTTAACCTCATCCTTGAAGTGGCGGATTGTCTTGATGTCACCAGAATGGATAACCTTCTTGTTTCTCAATACGCGAGCCTTGCCTGTAACACTGATTACACCATCTGTTACTAAGCTACCTGCAGCAACACCGATGCGGTTAAGCTCGAATATCTGCTTAACCAATGCATGACCGATAACGACCTCCTTGTGCTCAACAGGGAGTAGGTTAAGCATTTCCTGCTTAACATAGTCAAGAAGCTCGTAGATAATGCGGAAGGTCTTAACTGTTACACCATAATGACGTGCCTCAGATAGTACACCTGCCTCTGGAGAAACACCAAAGCCAATAATAATAGCAGAACCATTACCTGCACTTTGTACGTCATTTGATGTAATCGCACCTGTGCCACTATGTAGGATATTGCAGGAAACCTTCTCGCTCTTGATTTCAGCGATAGAAGCTTCAATTGCCTCAACAGAACCTTGTACATCACCACGTAGGATTAGGTTAAGCTGTAGCTTTTCTGCATCTGTAATCTTCTTGAAGATATCGTCAATTGAACGAGCATGTGAAACAGCACCTAGGCTCTCAAGCTTCTTCTGCTCAGCATACTGCTCAGCAAGCTCCTTCGCACGCTTTTCGTTAGGGATGACGCGGAATTCTGCACCAGCCTCTGGAACACCAGATAGACCCATAACAGTTGCTGCGCGTGATGGGCCAATAGACTTTAGGCGCTTGCCAGTGCTCTCTGTGAGTGCACGAATCTTTCCATAGAATTCACCGCAAAGCATAATATCGCCAACATTTAATGTACCACCAGTTACAAGAACGCTTGCCATTGGACCACTGCCTGGCTGCATCTGTGCTTCAATAACAGTACCATTTGCACGACGATCTGGGTTTGCACGTAGCTCAAGCACCTCTGCCTGAAGAAGAATCATCTCAAGGAGGTGATCAACGCCTTCGCCAGTGCGTGCACTAACCTTACATACGATTGTGTCGCCACCCCAATCCTCAGGAGTTAGTCCCTCAGCAGCAAGCTGCTGATAGATTAAATCAGGATTTGCAGTTGGAAGATCGCACTTGTTGATTGCAACCATGATTGTAACATTTGAGTTGCGAGCATGCTTAATAGCTTCCTTTGTCTGAGGCATGATACCATCATCAGCAGCAATGATGATTACAGCAATATCAGTCAAGTTTGCACCACGAGCACGCATAGCTGAGAATGCAGCGTGACCTGGGGTGTCAAGGAATGTGATTGGCTCATCATTGATTTCGATAGTGTAAGCATTGATGTGCTGAGTGATACCACCAGCCTCACCAGCTGCTACCTTTGTCTTGCGGATAAAGTCCATCAAGGATGTCTTACCATGGTCAACGTGACCAAGGAATGTTACTACAGGTGGGCGAGGCTTTAGCTGCTCAATTGTATCCTCTGGAATGTCATCATCTGCTGCCTTGTCCTTTTGTACAGGGCGATTTTCAGCAGAGCGGCGGCTCTTCTCAACCTCAACAGTAAAGCCAAATTCCTTAGCTAGCTCAATAGCAACCTCTTTATCTACTGCCTGATTGATAGAAGCAAAGATGCTCTTCTTCATTAATGCAGCGATAATCATGTTAGGACGCTGATCAAGCTTTGTTGCAATATCCTTAACAAGCATTGGACCATGTATGCGGAAAATCTTTGCTGCAATATCTGCTGCTGCTGGATCTAGTGCCTCTGTTGCCTCTGCTGCAGGAGCAGGAGCTGGCTTGCCATGCTTGTCCTTGTGCTTGTTGTCACGTTGATTGCGATCATTTTTGCCAAAGGATTGAGATTCACGCTGATTGCGGTCATTCTTTCCGCTTTGCTTGTTATTACGTGCATGCTTGCGGAATAGTGCATCCTCTTCATCCTCATCATCTGGATGGAATCCACGAGGTGGCTTTTTCTTGTCTTTGTTTGGTTTATCAACGTCTTTGTTAAATTTTGGTGCAGCTGGCTTTTCTTGAACTGGAGCTGGGGCCTTTGGAGCAGGCTTCTCCTGAGCAGGCTTAGCTGGTGGAGTAGCTGGTTTCTCCTGAGCAGGCTTAGCTGGTGCAGCTGGCTTTACTTCAGGGCGAGGTGCCTGCATAGGGCGCTCAGGAAGAGCATGCTTGCTACGCTGTGCAGCAATTTGCTCTTGAACGCGCTTTGCTGTTTCTGCTGCCTCTGCAGCAGCTGCTTCAGCAGCTTCTCTCTCAGCCTTTGCCTTTGCTTCCTTCTCAGCCTTTGCCTTGTCTGCTAGAGCCTTTGCTGCAGCATATTGAGCAGCTGTGCCATCGTGCTCAGCCTTCATTCTCTTTGCACGCTCAATTCCTTCCGCAAGCTTTTCGCTTTCTTCTTCTAGCTGCTTCTTGCGAGAAGCATTTATCTTGCTCTTTTTTTGTGCTACACGCTCAGCATTTTTCTTCTCTTCATCTGCAATTTCTACAGATGAACGCTTTTTAAAGCCGTTGCGAATGGTCGCAATATCCTCATTGTCTACCTTTGAAACATATGAGGAAATCTCAACACCTAATTCATTGGCCTGTGCCAATAACTCCTTTGAGGAGGTGTTTAGTTCTTTAGCTAATTCAAAAAGTCTCATTATTCACCTTCTGTTGTGTCTTCTTATTCCTCTACATCAGCTTCTAGATTCATGATGCTGTTCCATACGCGGATTGGTAGCTCAGGATCATTTTCGATGCTAGATGGTATGAATGAGTTAATGAAGCCCTCAAGCCCACCATGGTTGGCGAAGCTTGTAATAATATCAGTTGAAATAAAACCGTTGCTTACTAAGACCTCTGCATCATGCTCGGTAATACCAGGAATCTCTGCAAAATTCTTAATCGCATTTGCTGTGCTCTCTTCGAATGAACGAATAGGAGCAGGCTTGTCCTTTTGTACTGTAATTCTCCATCTCTGACCAGCGAACTGGAAGTCTGCTAATAGCTTTGCTGCTAGCTCAATGTTGTCTCCCTCTCTACCGATAGCTGGTGTTCTCTTTGATGGATCAACACGTACTAAAAGTGTGTTGTAATCTGTCTCTGATACTTGAATTGATTCAATTTCTGCAGGAGAAAGTGCATTTTCTGCATATTTCAATAAATCAGAATCCCATTTTACTACATCAATTTTCTCAAACATCTTGTTGTCATAGTTAATCTTTGACATGATGCTCTTGATGCGAGAACCACGTGAACCAATACATGCTCCAATTGGTTCTATCTGTGGGTTTGATGAACGAACCGCTACCTTTGTGCGGCGGCCAGGAATACGTGCAATCTTAACAATCTCAACAGATCCATCTTTAATTTCAGCAACCTCTGTAGCAAAAACAGCCTTTACAAAGCTATCGTCAATACGAGTTAGTCGAATGCCAGGAATGTTCTGCTGCTGAGAAATCTTTTTCTCAAATGCTTCTACCTTCTTTGCATCTGGTTTTTTGCCATTGCGATATAGAACGTTTTCCTTAAGCTCCTCTTCGTTCTCGTTAATTCCAGCAATGCAAACATATACAGTAGATTCGTTGCTATAAACATCTGAAGAAGGGTAGTCCTCTTTGAAAAGGATAGCCTCTGCTTCTTCAAGATTGCAGATATAATCCTTGCTGCGAGTAAGCTGCTTAATTGTTACTGGAACGATTTCTCCAACACGATTACGAAAACGTTCTGCAATTGTTACCTTTTCTGCATCACGTAAAATGCGAAGAAGCTCTTGTCTAAAAATTTGAACAGATTGACGATTCATTGCTGTTTCTGGAACAGAAACCCAAATTTCGTCGCCCTCTTTGGCTTTTTCATAGCCTGCTATTTTCTGTGCCTCTTCCACCTTCATGAAGCCAGTACCGAAGGCTGTATCACTAACATAAACAAGTTTCTCAGCAACTAGCTTCTTGTAATTTTCAAATTCTACGCGAATAGGAATGTTACCAATAGACTTACGCATTGCTGTAGCATAAGCATTCTTAATAGCCGAAAGAAGATCTGTTTTAGAAATTCCTCTGCTTGTTTCAAGCGTATTGATAACTGAGAGTAAATCAAATTCATTAGCCATAGTGACCTCCGTAGATGAATGTAATATTGTCAAAAAACAAAAGAAGCGGAAATCCCCCATTGCTGGGAATGACTCCACCACTAAATTCGCCGTTATATTACTATATAATTATAAGGCAAGTCAATAGATATTTTGAAAAAATAGTTTTTTTGTGGCACTTGAATAATTTATCAATGATTCATATATTCAATTTTTAACCATTAAGATATAAATGTAATGGCTATGCTATTCCCCTAATAAAGAAGCACAAGATTGTGTATTATGTGCCCTGAGGAAGTAAGAGCATGGCTTTTGGAGACTAATGCATGTGTGGAGTGTTTGAAATACATTTGCTAGGGCAATTTTAATTTTCCTACTATCATTCGTTTAAATTATATAGCTAAATTAAACTCTTGCTTATGGTAAAGAAGAAGCTTCTGCAATTGGTGCTTGCTTCTATATTGGTTATTCTTATTTACTAATTTTTAACTCGTTGTACGATTTGAGTGATGTAGTAGGGGACTGTTGTTGACACCACCAAATGCTCATAAATATCCTGAAATTGTTAATGCTTCAAATAATTTATTGACTTTGATAATCCTTTTATGGCAAAATATCAGCACTTACGAATTTAAAGAATTTTTAGGGGTTGTTTTGGATAAACCATCCCCTACATATTTTTATTTATTAATAAATTGGAGAATTAGTTCCCATGTCAGCATTTGCAAATATTTGGAAGATTAAGGAATTAAAGTCAAGAATTCTTTTCACACTTGGCTTGGTTATTATTTGTCGTTTGATTTCTACAGTACCAACACCAGGTGTAAATATTGCTCCTGTTAAGAGTTTTATCGATGATTTGGCTCAAACTGGTGGTGGCTTCATGGGAATGTTTGATGTTTTCAGTGGTGGTGCTTTATCACAGTGCTCTGTTGGTATGTTGAGCATTTGGCCATACATTACTGCTTCTATCGTAATCCAGCTTATGACAGCTATTATCCCTTCTCTTGAGAAAATGGCACGTGAGGGTGATGTTGGTCGTCAGAAGCTAAATCAAACAACTCGTTACCTAACTCTTGCTATTTGTGCTGTTCAAGCATTCTTCTTAGCTACAATGCTTGAAAATCCACAGATGCTTGGTATTAACGAGCAGATTGTTATTGCTCCCGGCTTCGGTTTCCGTATTCTAACAGTTATTTCTGTTACAGCTGCAACAATGCTAACAATGTGGCTTGCAGAGCAGATTACAGAGCGTGGTATCGGCAATGGTACATCAATCATCATTATGATTAATATCATTGCAGGTCTTCCTGCTGCAATAATTGATTGTGCTAGCAAGTTCTTCCCAACAGCAGGTCAACCAGCTGAGTGGAATCTTTTCTATCTAGTATTTATCCTAGCACTTGCATTCTTCGTTTTTGCTGGAACAATCGCTCTAACACAGGGTGTTCGCCGTATTCCTATCTGCACAGCACGTCGTTCAGTTGGTGGTGTTTCTCCTATGGCTGGCACAAACACATCTTATATGCCACTACGCGTAAACTTCGGTGGTGTTATGCCTATCATCTTTGCTGGTCCTATCTTGCAGGCAGTTGGTTATGTGCTAAAGCTAATACCAGTAGGATTTATTCAGAGCTTTGGTAATTCCCTATATAGCGGTCAGGATGCTATCTTCCTAGTTGTATATTCACTCTTAATTGTATTCTTCTCATTCTTCTGGGTTGCAACACAATTCCACGCAATTCGTATTGCTGATGATTTGAAGAATAGCCAAGGCTACATTCCTGGTATCCGCCCAGGTCAGCCAACAGCAGAATTTCTTGATATGACAATGACACGCGTAACACTTATCGGTGCTATTGGACTTGTTGTTATCGCAGTGCTACCTCAGATTCTTCAGCAGTGGACAAATATTCCAGGTGGCATGGCTCGTTACCTAGGTGGTACATCTCTATTGATTATCGTTGGTGTTGCTCTTGATGTAATGCGCCAGATTGAAGCATATCTCGTAATGCAAAATTACGATGGCTTCCTAAAGCACGGCAAGCTACGCGGCCGCCGCTAATAAAACAAAAAAAAGCGTCCTTCGGGGCGCTTTTTTTGTTTTATAATGAAGAATGAAGAATGAAGAATGAAGAATGAATAATGAAGAATGAAGAATGAATAATGAAGAATGAAGAATGAATAATGAAGAATGAAGAATGAATAATGAAGAATGAAGAGTGGAGAGTGAAGAGGGAAGGACTTTGGTAGAAGACGTGCTTTTGAAGCGGGTGGCATAGCTGGAGATTACTGAGACTGTAATCGAGAAAGATCTATATCGCCATCCTGTTCTATAATGAAAAGCCCAGCAATATGAAGTGCTCCTTGACTATATAATCCAGTTTCATCGTCAGCATAGTCTGCACCCGTTGCGGATTCATAAAATCTTTTCAATGCTTCGTCTTCATCAATGCCGTAGTAGCTACAAAGTATTTTGACAATATATGGAATATTGGTGGCTCGAACTAGACTATGTTCTATCATTTCTACTATTCCTCTACAATGTAATTTGAAATGTATTTGAGAAAGGATAGTGAACGCTCTGTGCAGAATGCAAGTTGATTATTTATGTGCTGAAATTTTAGGCGTTCAATAGCGTCCTCTTTACGCATAATACCTGCTAGTACATACGAAACGGTTTCTCCTACACTATCATTGGCAATTTTTCCAGTGACAATATCATAAGGATGGGTGAAGTGTCTATCCGAACGGCAGGATAAAATCAAATTGAGCCAGTCCATTGTTGCCTCTGGAAAATTTTTAAAACTTAAATCCTTTTTTGCTGCTTCAATATCAATCTCATATATTGACATAATAGCCTGAGCTTCTATTGTTTCATTACGCAAAGCAGAATGCTTGCGTCTTAAAGCCCAACGTTCAGCTTGCTCCTTTATATCCGTTGTGTAGAAACCAAAACCAAAATCACGACCTATGGCACTACGAATAATTTGAGGAGTTTTAATAGGTAAGGTGCTCCCGTGATACAATCTCATTGAGCCAGCTCCTTTGCTAAATATTCGTCAAAGTACTGCATCAATGCTTCCATGCCCATACCATGTAAATCATCATAATCTGTTTTTAACAGCTTAAGTAATCCACTATTTAAAAATAAAGCATAAACCTCTGTACTTGTCTTCTGAATATGCTTGCTATAGAACTCTATACAAAAGGCTTGAAACGATAATTCACTCATTTTTGTTGTCCTTGGCTTTTCTCTTCAATTCCATTATAGTACAAATAATTTATTAGTTTCAAGTAGGTTGTATGGAATTTTTTGTTAAAAATGAACTTTATGCTCTAAGTTTATCCTAGATAGGAGCATTAGACAATGGAATTGTTACTTAGCATTATTTGCTTAAGTAATTCTTTGCTAGCGAAAAAACTTTTTCCACGCTGAGCTGTGTTATGCAATCGCAGCTTGTACATGGCTTAACGCAGCCAAAGATGGAGCAAGGCTGGCATGGTAGATCTTGCTGTGCCACAGCACCATAGCCTTTAGGAGGACCCCATTTGCGGCTGTCGCTTGGGCCAAACATCACAACAACTGTTAGTCCAACGGCCGTGGCTAAATGAGCTAGTCCAGAATCTGGACCAATCAATAGGGTGGCAGCTGACATTTCCTCTGCCACCTCGGCAAGACTCATGGTGCCGCATTTATTTATTAAAGGAATGTCTCTGCAAGCCTTTGAGAGCTTTGCCGCTGCACCAATATCCTCTTTGCTGCCTAGTAGCACAAGCTCAATCCCCTGACACTCTGCCACAAGCTTTTTACAAAGCTCTGCATAGTTTTCTATTGGCCAGCGTTTTGCTTCCACACTGCCACCAACATGAATGAGTATGCGCTGCTTCTCTCGGCTAGTAGATTGCTTTGAGTATAGCGGAGCGAGGAGCTTAAATTTTGGAGGGAGAGTCACCTCATGACCAAGGGCTGCATTGAGCAATTTGCCAAATTGTATATCCTCTGCACCATCTAAATCATAGCTAACAAGGTGAGTGTAAAGTCCGAGTCTATTGGTGTTGATTTTATATCCAATCCTCATCGGTGCACGAGTTAGGGCAGTCATTACACCAGAAAGATTGTGAAATTGCTCGCTATCGATAACTGCTGCATATTTGCGACCGCGCAGCCGCTTTAATGCTCTAAATGGCGTTTTATCGTATGTGAAAACATTTGCCTCTGGAATTGCAATGCTAAAAATTTCTGCATTGCGTCCCTCGCACAAAATATCAAGCTCACGGGTAGGGCAGTGCTTTTTCAATGCCATCAGCATAGGTAGAAGCATTATTGCATCACCAATCCCGCCAGGACGAATAACTAATATAGGCCCTTCGCCTAGTGTCTCCAATGTGCGGTACTCAACCTTTCGTTGAGCCCGCTTTAGGGAGTTGCACAGCAAAGGACCTATAATGCTGTCGGCATGCTTGAGCAATGCAGATTTCAAGCCCATAGCTTATTTTCCAGTTAGGTTATTTGCTTGCAAGGTATTCGTTCATTGCCTTGGCTGCCTTGCGTCCCTCACCCATAGCAAGGATTACAGTTGCAGCACCTAGAACAATATCACCACCTGCATATATTCCATCGATAGAAGTCTTGTTGTTTTCATCAACAACAATGTTGCCACGCTTGTTTACCTCAAGACCAGCAGTTGTTTGAGAAATCAATGGATTTGAGCCATTACCTACTGCCACAATTACAGTATCCATCTCAAGAGTAAATTCACTGCCAGGAATTTCAATTGGGCTGCGGCGACCAGAAGCATCTGGCTCACCAAGCTCAAAGCGTACGCACTCAATAGCTCTTACGCGATATTGATCATCGCCCAAAATCTGCTTTGCATTTTCCAATGTGTGGAAAATAACGCCTTCCTCCTTAGCGTGGTGTACTTCCTCTGCACGTGCAGGCATCTCTTTTTCACTGCGACGATAGATGATGTGCACCTCTTCTGCACCTAAACGTAGAGCCATACGAGCTGAGTCCATTGCCACATTTCCTCCACCAAGCACAGCAACCTTTTTGCCATGATAGTATGGTGTGTCTGAATGCTCCTCATCGTATGCTTTCATCAAGTTAGCACGAGTCAAATACTCATTTGCAGAGAATACACCAACGAGATTCTCACCAGGAATATTCATGAATTTTGGAAGACCTGCACCAGAGCCTATAAATACAGCATCAAAGCCATCTTTCTCCATTAAATCCTGTACGCGACGAGTGCGACCCACAACAAAGTTTGTCTCAACCTTTACGCCCATCTTTACCAAGTTATCAATTTCATTCTGAACAATTGATTTTGGTAGGCGGAACTCGGGAATACCATAAACAAGTACGCCACCAGGCTTGTGGAAAGCCTCGAACATTACAACATCATGACCCTCACGGCGAATGTCTGCTGCAGCTGTGATACTTGCAGGACCAGAGCCGATGATAGCCACGCGCTTGCCTGTAGAAGGCTTAACAGCAGCTGGCTCTTGATTGCCACTCTCACGCTGTAAATCTGCACAATAGCGCTCTACGCGACCAATAGCAACTGCCTTATTAACATCCTTTAGCACCTTACCCATTGTGCATTGTGCCTGGCATTGCTTTTCCTGAGGGCAGACTCTGCCACAAACTGCTGGAAGAAGTGAGTTCTCCTTGATAATAGCGATAGCCTTGCCAAAATCGCCCTCAGCAGCAGCCCCTAGAAAGCCTGGAATATTAATAGAAACTGGGCATCCTTGCATACATGGAGCATTCTTACATTGTAAGCAGCGTGATGCCTCTAGCATTGCTTGCTTAGCTGTGTAGCCTGTTGCTACCTCGCCCATATTGTGGCGACGTACCTGTGGCTCTTGCTCTGGCATAGCTTGTGGCTCAATAGCCATCTTCTCTTTTGGTGTCATAAATAAATCTCTCCGTAAATATTATGCATGAATGCCTGAGCGGCATACATGGTCACGAGCACGCTCTTCCTGTGGTTTATATGCACTTAAGCGCTTCATCATCTGATCAAAATCTACTTGATGAGCATCAAATTCAGGACCATCAACGCAAACAAACTTTGTTTCGCCACCGACAGTTATGCGGCACCCACCGCACATACCAGTGCCATCAATCATAATTGTGTTGAGTGATGCAACAGTTGGAACATTATATGGCTTTGTTGTAAGTGCACAGAACTTCATCATAATAGGTGGTCCAATAACAATAGCCTCATCAGGTTTGTTATTTTCGCTCTCACATAGCTCCTTCAATGGCTCTGTTACAAGTCCTTTGCGACCATAAGAGCCATCATCAGTAACGATGATTAGCTCATCGGCAATCTTGCGCATTTCCTCTTCCATAATGAGAAGCTCTTTATTACGAGCACCCATAATGATTGTAACCTTGTTGCCAGCAGCCTTCATAGCTTGAGCGATTGGGTGCATAGGTGCAACACCGATACCACCACCAACACAAACAACATGACCGCGTTTCTCTACATGAGTTGGCTTGCCCAATGGACCAAGCAATGCAGGGAGGCTATCGCCCTCATTTAGCTTTGCTAGCTTCATTGTAGTTGCACCCACTGTTTGGAAAATAATTGTAATTGTTCCTGCAATTGGATCTGCATCTGCAATTGTTAGAGGAACTCTCTCGCCATACTCTGTGTTTACCTGAAGAATAATGAACTGACCAGCCTTGCGCTCAGCTGCAATAAGTGGAGCCTCAATGTCCATTCTAAAGACATTTTCTGAAAGCTGCAGTTTTTTTACAATTTTGTACATATTTACTCTGTCGTTTGATTGTGTGTATAAGTGCTAATGCACCACAATTATAATTGTGATTTAGCCGTCTAGTATAGAATAAAATTAGTCTACGCGCTCAACAACGATCTCTGGGTCAACAGCTACGCGTAGGCTTTCCTCAACATAGCCCTTTAATGTTGCCATAGCGTGAGGGCAGCAACCGCAAGCGCCCTTTAGGCGAACCATAACAGTCTTGTCCTTGATTTCAACAAGTTCCAAGTCACCACCGTCGTTCTGTAGCATCTTGCGTAGAACATCCAATTTCTCGCTAATTGTCTTGTGTAAATCTGAATCCATAACTGACTCCTTTTGTGTATTTTAGTGTAAATTGTTGAATGTGAGCGCGTGTATGTAAACGCATTGTGAAAATAATAGGTTAAAATTTTACCAAAAAGCATTCCATTTTACAAGCAATAGAAGTAGCCTTTTGCATTATTTTGTCCAATAAAATTGATTTTGTCATTGGGCAAAGTAAATGCAATTATGGGCAGACTAAATGAAGCATTTGTTTTAGTGTTTCATTTAGTTTGCCTTTTTCCAGCATGGAGTAAAAACTATAGATTGACAAGTATAATACGTTTGTGCTATAAATTTCACATCTGTCTTAAGCAGTTCATTTGCTTTGGGATATAATTTTAAAATGGTATTAAAAATTAGGGAGAAAACATGAAACCAATAAATAAAATACAGCACTTGCTTTTTGCAGCTGCTACATTATTGACAGTTTGCTCAACCTCTGCTTTTGCAACGGTGTATGAGTTTAATGATATGAATAGCTTTAAAACAGCATATAATTCAGCACAGGCTGGTGATACCATTCGTATGACGGCTGATACAACTGTCCAGCAGTTAAATACAACGGGTGCAAATCCTTCTGGAGACCCAATATATAAGGCTGTAATAATTGACTTAAATGGATTCACTCTTACAACAACTAGTGGTTGGGGAGGTATGATGCTTGGTGGTTATGCTTCTGTTATCAACGGAACACTACTTCATAAAGGTAATACTTGTGCGATAAAGGCTTATGAGGTTGATAGGCTTGAAGATTTGACAATTATTGTCGAGTCTGCTAGGAGTGATACAGGTGGTGTTTCTTTAAGAAATCATAATACAATGGGAAAAGCCCACATCAATACAATTAAGAATGTTAAGATGATTGGTACTGGTAACTATGGTATTGAAACCCTTGGTCAGGGAGATTCTGCAAATCCAACAAAACCTGCAATTGATTTAATTGAAAATGTAGAAATTGACTCAATGAAGTATGGTATTGATTTAAGTGCTTCAATCGGCACTATCAAGAATAGTATTATTTCTGGATCACAAAGTGGTATTGCAATCAAAAACGCAAATGGTTTTGTAGTTGCTATCAACTTGGTTGGTGACAACGAGATTATGGGTGCAAACAACGCAGTTGTTATCAATAGTGGCACTGCTACCATCACTGCTGATAAATATACAGACTTCATTAATGTAAGCGGAGGTGATGAATTCGGTGGTTCCGCTTCCTCTTATACACTCAATGCTGTTGGTTACTCTGTTGAAAATGGGGTAATCGTTGAGTGTGATCATGAAGTTGTTGGTGGCTCTTGCACAGAAAGAGCAGAGTGCTCTGTTTGTGGAAAAGCATTTGATTTTGTCCACAAATTTGTAGAGGATGAGTCTAAGAGAGAACCTGCAAACTGCACAATTCAGGGTAAGGCTTATTTTAATTGCGAATGTGGTGCAACATCAGAAGAGTTTATCCCTCGTGACCCTAATGCTCACGAGTGGTTAATCACAACAAAAGAAGCAACTTGTACTGAAGCGGGTAGCATAAGCTATAACTGTAAGTATGGTTCATGTATCGGAGAGGAATATACAGAGGATATTCCTGCAACAGGCCATAACTATGTTGAGACAAACAGAGTAGAGCCAACAGATAGTGCAGCTGGCTACATTGAATATACTTGCGAAAATTGCAGTGATGTTATGACATTTGTTGCTGTTGCTATTCAAGCAATTGAAGTTAATGGCAAAACTGCAATGCTTTCCATCGGTGAGGAATACTCAGCAGTTAAGGTGTTCTTTAAGGAAACTCTTGATGCTGCTGATTGGACAGAGATTGAAGCAACATTCGCGGATGGCGTAGCAACAGTTAATACAACAACAGATACAGGCTTCTATAAGGTAGAAGCAAGCAAATAATGTAGCTCAGATTGCTAGCTCTTATAAAGCAGAAAAAGGCGTCCTTCGGGGCGCCTTTTTTGTTGTAATGGATAACTCTGCTGGCAGTGCAATGCATGCAGTTGCACACAGCATACGCATTCATCTGTTATTCCATAATGCACACAAATTATTAGCCTATTAATTATGCAATTTTCGTTGCTTGTTTTTATGGATTAACTTGTTTAATTTTAATGAAAATGGTATAATAAAAGTGAATTTTGATGGTGGATTAATATGGATGATAAAGTAACGAAATACAATCAATTTGATGAATATCTAAGGCAGAGTGAACCGCATAAGTTAGATAAGGTTCTAACATGGAAAACAGCAATCGGATTGCAAGCTGTTGATGGTTTGTCTCCTTCAAACTATTTAATCGAAACAGCAAAACGTCATATTGATGGTGATATTTCTATTGAGGAAGTTCAATCACTTCTAGATTCTTATTATAAATCAAAAAGTTCCCGAACTATTGATGAAGAAAAGATGGAAGAAGCAGATAAAGTTTCTGCTAATATCGCTAGAATTCTTAATGAAAAAACATTTTCCTTTTCACCTGCGGCTTATATAAATATTCATAAATGTATTTTTGATGGTGTTTTTAAATTTGCTGGAAAAGTTCGAGATTATAATATTACAAAAAATGAGTGGGTTCTTCGTGGTGATACCGTGTATTATGCAAGCGCAGATGATATAATGCCCGCATTAGAATATGATTTTTCTCAAGAAAAAGAGTTTAATTATGCAGGTTTATCAAAAGATCGCATGGTTAAGCATTTTGCAAAATTTGTGGCAAATATTTGGCAAATTCATGCCTTTGGAGAAGGCAATACTAGAACAACAGCTGTGTTTGCAATAAAGTATTTATCTGCTTTAGGATTTTCGGTTACAAATACTCCATTTGAAAGTCATTCATGGTATTTTCGTAATGCACTAGTTCGAGCTAATTACAGAAATTATCAACGAAATATTACTCCAACACTAAAGTTTTTAGAGGCATTTTTCCGCAATTTATTATTTGGCGAAAACAACGAATTAAAGAATCGTTATTTAATTATTGAGCCGCCAAAAGAGCTTGCAAGTGAGATCCAAGAGACCAGTATTGAACCAGTGTGTCGAATAAGTACCGAACAAGTACCGAACAAGTTGGGTATTGATAATTCTAACATCATTCGGGTATTGCAGGTGCTTAAAAATGATGCACTTTCAATAAAGGAAATTCTAAGTTTATTGGGATTAAGGCACCGTCCTACATTTCTTGAAAATTATTTGAAGCCAGCAATACAAGGTGGTTTTGTTGTACCCCTTTATTTAGACAAGCCTAACCATCCTCGCCAAAAATATCTTTTAACCGAAAAGGGATTAATTTTATACCGTAGGCTAGGGAATAGAGAATAGCTGATACCTAAAAAGCATTTTGTTTCCCGAACCCAAAAGCAAATTCGCTACTGGGAGATTGGGAGTTTTGGAGATTAGGAGGCTTGAACATGTTATATTCATACGGATATTGTTATTTCCCGCAGAGCCGCAGAGCCGCAGAGACTTGTGTGGTAACTTGAAGTGCGAAGGTTGGACGCAGGGTGCGGGGCTTATGCACGTGACGCCGAAGGGACGCAGAGACGCAGAGGACGCGGAGGACGCAGAGGCTTGCGTGGTGGGTTCTGTGATAGCACTACCGCTTGTCGTTGCCTTGGTTATTGCTTTATCTTTCGAAGCAATAAGGCACCTTCCAAGCGCTAGTGTGTTCGACCACGAGAAGGCAAAGACGCGGGGCTTA
>JAFUOX010000080.1 GCA_017481725.1 Kiritimatiellia bacterium
AGAGGAATAAATTAAATCCCAAGGTTCGTTTTGTTTTATTAGTAATTATGCTTATTTCTTTTTTTATACATTTTTTCTCGAAATTTTTACGTTAAAAACAATGATAACGCAATGGTGTCTCTGTGCATGTGCTCAAGCTTGACGGATACACGGATGTAGTGATTAGTCGCTGTCGCTGTGGCCTTCGGCGAAACGCGGAGAAAAAAGCGAACGGAGACGCGGAGAGTTGCCACGCAATATGAAGCATTGCTACACAATATTTTCATAAGACTTATAGGACTTATAAGTCTTATGAAATGGCTTGTTAGCACGCACACTGATTGTCGCTGGCACTCCTGTCTGCGGATCGTACACGGATTAGCATAAATTTGCTCGGATAATAGGTACACGGATAAGTGTAGTGGTCGCTGCCGCTGTGGCCTTCATCTGAGGGTGGCTCTGCTGCCCGGTGTTGCTAGTTACACGAAATGCACGAAAGTGCACGAAAAGTCTCTGTGCCTCTGCGTCTCTGCGGGAAAAACCATAGTCATTGCACTCATTGCTTTCGCCTAACACGGAGTACGGAGGACAATGGAGAAAAGTGCAAGCAATTATTAACAATAACCCGAGAATACTCTCCGTGTCTCCGTTCTCTTTATTCTCCGTGTTTCGCCGAAGGCCACAGCGAGAGCGTTTAAATCAATCGTCTCTGCGTCCATTATTCGCACATTTAGCCACCAGCATGCAGAAGTGCAGCAGCGCGCCATCAACTAGGATAGCATTGCTTCAAGAAGCTTTTCTGGGGTGGTGTCTGTGCCTTCTTTTGGATATACTAGAGAAACAGAAAGGTTCTCGTTTGTGAATATCTCCTTTGCAACCTCTAAAATATCCTCTGCAGTGACCTTTTTGATGCTTTCACAGCGCTCAGTTGGCGTCCTGTAGCTATCTCGTGCAAGAGTGCTTGTAATCCAACGCATTTGGCTAGAGGTAGATTCGTAGGCTGTTCTTGTTGTGCCTATTAGATAATCCTTTGCACGCTGTAATTCTTCGGCAGAAACCTTCTTTTTAGTAAGCTTTTTGCATTCCTTTGCAATAGCAGCTAACCCCTTTAGGCTCTTGCTTTTATCTAATCCAACCATGATTTGCATTGTTCCTGCTTCATAGAAGAAGGTTGGGCTTGCACTGATTGAGTAGCAAAGGGCTCGCTTTTCACGAATTTCTTGGAAAAGTCGTGAGCTCATATTGCCGCCAAGAATGTAGCCTAGAAGCAAAATTGCGTCATGCTTTTCATTTGTAATACCGATTCCATGTCGATAGCTAATTACTGCTGAGGTTTGCTTGATTTCACGTGCTTCAGCCACTATTTTATTTAGTGGCAAATCGTTTGTTGCGAGCTTAAATGAGGTGCATTTATTTGATGCAAATTTTTTACCCTTAAAGTGCTTGTTTAATTCGTCTAATACCTGCTTGTGGGTGATTCTTCCAACTGCTACAACAACTGTATTTGCAGGCACATAGTGTTTTTTATGGTATTTAGAAAGAAGCTCTGGTGTAATTGCTGTAATTGTTTCAGGTGTGCCCAAGATTTTTTGTCCTAATGGGTGGTTAGGCCATAGTGCAGAGGCGGCATTATCGTAGGCTGCTGACATTGGGTCGTCCATATCGCCGTAATACTCCTCCAAGATAACATTTTTCTCGTTTTCTACGTCCTCTTTTTTGAAAAGAGGGTTGAGATAGATGTCTGAAAGAATATCGATAGCATATTCAAATTTATCATAAGGGGTAATTGTATAAAAATATGTCTTTGAATATGAGGTAGCGGCATTCATCACGCCACCATGGCTTTCAATGGAGTTTACTATGTCGCGTGCAGAGCGATTTTTTGTTCCCTTAAAAAGCATGTGCTCAATAAAGTGGGAAATTCCGCTCTCTTTTTCTGTTTCATAGCGGCTGCCTACTTTGACATAAAAAGTTGTGGAAACGCTCTCTACGTCGTCCCTAGAGAATGTAATGACAGTTAAACCATTTTTAAGAATGGATGTTTCAATGTTTTCCAGCATAAATATCCTTTTCGTTTGCAATTTGAGAGAATTATATATAAACACAAAAATAAAATCAAGAGATGCCTAAAAATTCAGACACTTCTACACCGGTAAGTGGTGGTCTGCCAGCATTGAATCTAAGCGAGAAACCTAAGGGATGAATTTTTTAGTTTTCGAGTCTGAAGTGGGCCTCTGCACATTGTCATTTTTTATGCAAAAAATGTAAAAATTCTCGCACGCACGCGTAAATTATATTGACGCGCACGCGAGAATTTGGTAATATAATTACGAAGTAAACACCTTGGGAAAAGGCTTAATAAACGGATTTTTATTTTTAAAGTTTTTGTGCTAAAAGCACTAATCACAACTAGGAGAAAAAATGGACGAAACAAATAACGAGCAGTCTGCTCAGTCAGTTGATGCTGCTGTAACAATAGAGGCTAATATTGCTAAGCCAGATGGTAGCTATGGTACGGATCAGATTCGTGTGTTGGAGGGTCTAGAGGCAGTGCGTAAACGCCCTGCGATGTATATTGGTGACACCTTTGAGCGCGGCTACCATCATTGCGTGTATGAAGCAGTGGATAATTCAATTGACGAAGCGATGGCTGGCTATTGCTCACACATTGATATCATTCTAGGGAAGGATGGCTCCTGCACAGTAAAGGATAATGGTCGTGGTATCCCAGTTGGTATGAAGGAGCTCTCTAATGGTGTTGTTAAGCCAACTCTTGAGGTAGTGCTAACTCAGCTCCATGCGGGAGGAAAGTTTGGTGATGGCGGCTATAAGGTTTCTGGTGGCTTGCATGGCGTTGGTGTTAAGTGCGTAAATGCTCTTTCTGAGTGGATGGAGGTTGAGGTTCGTCGCGAGGGTAAAATTCATCGTATAGCATTCTCTCGTGGTGAGGTAACTTCTCCTTTTGCTGTTGTTGGTGATGCTAATGACACTGGTACAACAATTTCATTTAAGCTGGATAACGAAATCTTCTTTAAAGAAGGAGAGGAAGAGGGTGGACCTCGCGAGTATTTTAGCTTCAAGTGGGATATTCTTTCAAAGCGCCTAAAGGAGCTATCTTTCTTAAATCCTGGTGTAACAATTCGCTTTACAGATGAGCGTGATGGAAGACACGAGGAATATTATCACAAAAATGGTATTATTGGCTTTGTAGAGTCTGTTAATAGTGGTAAAAATCCTCTCTGTCCAATTATCTCCCTGACCGGTGCACAGAAGGCATCTTCCGGTGTTGGCATGGTAGCTGTTGATGTTGCTCTACAATACATTGTAGGCAAGGATACAGAATCAATTTATACCTTTGCAAATAATATCAATACCCATGAGGGCGGTACTCATTTGGCTGGCTTGCGAATGGCTCTCTCTCGTGAAATCAAAAAATATATTGATGCAAATAAGCTTGATAAGAAAGCTGGCGACAAAAAGTATGAGTTTGCTAGTGAGGACTTTACTCAGGGCATTACTTGCGTAATCAGCGTTAAGGTTCCTGAGCCACAGTTCGAGGGACAGACAAAAACAAAGCTCGGCAACTCCGATTGTAGAAAGATTGTAAGTCAGGTCGCTGGTGATGAGCTAAAGAAATATTTGGATGAGAATCCAACTATCGGTAAGGCTCTCGCAGAAAAAGCAATTAGAGCACGTGATACACGTATCAAGGTAGCAGCAGCAATTGATAATATCAAGAAGGAAAACAGCTCCTCCGGAATTCACTTCCTTGGAAAGCTTGCTGAGTGCTCTAGCAAAAAGCGCGAGGAATGCGAGCTATTTATCGTGGAGGGTGACTCTGCAGGTGGTTCAGCAAAGAAGGGTCGCGATCGCACAAGACAGGCAATTCTTCCTTTGCGTGGTAAGGTGCTTAATGTTGAGCGTGCAAGCATTGAGAAAATGCTTGAAAATAACGAAATTAAGAGCTTGATTTCTGCAATTGGTGGTGGCTTTGGTGATTATCGCCCAGTTGGAGATGGTGCAACAAATGATACTAATGATATTGATGTCGAGCCAGAAGAAAATTCTCCAAATGCAACAGCAAGCTCAAAGAACACACGCAAAAATGAGAAGATTGCATTTGATGTAAGCAAGATTCGTTATAACAAAATTGTTATTATGACTGATGCTGATGTCGATGGAGCTCATATTCGTACACTTCTATTGACCTTCTTCTATCGTTGCATGCGTCCACTAATTGAGCATGGTCATGTATATATCGCTCAACCTCCTCTATACCAAATCAAGCATGGTAAGCACGGCGAGTATGTAGAGAGCGATGCAGAGCTAACCTCAAAGCTTATTAAGATTGGTGCAGAACAATTCTCATATACATCCGCAGATGAGAGTATTAAGATCGAAAGTGCTTCTATGCCAAGTATTCTTGAAACACTTGCTGCTGCAGAGTCTATTTGCAATCGCCTCCGTAAGCAGAATGTTGACTTGAAGCGTTATTTTGAGATGCGTAAACCAGAGACTGGTGATTTCCCTAATTATCGAGTTATTACCGATGTTAATGGTAATCCTAATGAGCATTATGTATTTACTCTTGAGGAAACAATGGAATTGAAGCGCATGGTATCAGAATTGCTTCAGTGCAATGTTGAGGAGCTAGATGATTTGGAGAATCCAAACTACAATTCAGCAGAAATTCGCCAGTCAAATGAGCTTCGCCGCCTAATGTCAGCACTTCATAATTATGGCTTTAAGCTCGGCGATTTCTTAGGAAATGAAGAAACTGAGCTAGGTAGCCTTTGCGACGAAAAGGGACAAAAGTATCCAATTAAATCGTTGCTTGAGCTTTTGGATGTTGTTCGCACACGAGGCAAGAAGGGCTTGACTATCCAGCGCTACAAAGGTCTTGGTGAAATGAACGCTGATCAGCTTTATGAGACAACAATGGACCCAGTTAGACGCAAGATGAAGCGTGCTGTACTTGAAAATTCAGAGGAGTCGGAGAAAATATTCTCTATGCTTATGGGTGATGAAGTTGGTCCACGCCGCAAGTTTATTGAAGAGAATGCATTGCTTGCTGATGTTGATGCTTAATTAGAAGGAGAATTTAAAAATGGATAACGAAAATAACGAAGAGAATAAAATTGCAGCTATAACCCCTGAAGAGGCAAATCTTGAGGTGACAGATAGTATAGCAGATGATGGTGCCGCTGCACCTTTTGAGCCAGGCTTAAATGACATAAAAATTGAGGAAGAGATGAAGAATGCATACATCGATTACTCAATGTCTGTTATCGTTGGTCGTGCTTTGCCAGATGCACGCGATGGTATGAAGCCAGTGCATCGTAGATGTATCTATTCAATGGGTGAAACAGGAAACTATCACGACAAGCCACACCGTAAGGCAGCTCGTATTGTGGGTGATGTTATGGGTAAATATCACCCTCACGGTGATAGCGCAATTTACGAAACAATCGTTCGTATGGCACAGGATTTCTCAATGCGTTATATGCTTGTTGATGGTAACGGAAACTTTGGCTCAATCGATGGTGATGGTGCTGCAGCTATGCGTTACACTGAGGTTCGCATGCGTGAGTACGCAGAGCAAATGCTTGAGGATATCGATAAGGAAACCGTTGATATGGTTCCTAACTATGACGAAACACTTCAAGAACCAACAGTGCTTCCTTCAAAGCTACCAAACCTTTTGTTGAATGGCTCTATGGGTATCGCAGTTGGTATGTCAACAAATATCCCAACCCATAACCTTTCTGAGGTGTGCGACGCTATTAAGCTTCTAATCGATCACCCATTCTGCACAATCGATGATTTGATGCAGCATGTGCAAGGCCCAGATTTCCCAACCGCTGGAACAATTTGCGGAGTAAAGGGAATTGTTGATATGTATAAGAAGGGCCGCGGAACAATGCACATTCGTGGCAACTACACAATTGAAGAAAAGAAGAAGGGTAAGAATCCTTCTGGTGAAAAAATAATCGTTATTGATAGCATTCCTTACGGCGTAAATAAAGCCCTCATGGTTGAAAAAATGGGTGAGCTTGTCCGTGATAAGGATAATAAGGTTCTTGAGGGAGTTAAGGAAATTCGCGATGTCTCTCGCGATGATATCCGCATTGAAATCGAGCTAAAGAGCGATGCTGTGCCAGAAGCAATTATGAATTTCTTCTACAGTAGAACACCGCTTCAGTCAAGCTTCAGTGCGATTATGCTAGCACTTGACCATGGCAGACCAAAGGTAATGAACCTAAAGCAGCTACTTCATTGCTTTGTGGAGCATCGTAAAGAGGTTATCACTCGCCGCTGCAAATATGAGCTACGCAAGGCTCAGGAGCGTGCTCACATCCTTGAGGGCTACCGCATTGCAATCGATAATATGGATGAGATTGTTCGCATTATCCGTGCTTCTCATGATGATGCAGAGGTCCGCAAAATATTCTTTGAGCGCTTTGGCTTAGATGAAATTCAATCTAATTCAATCCTTGAAATGAAGCTCCGTCAGCTAACAGGTTTGGCTCGTGAGCGTGTAGAGGAGGAATATCAGAAGCTTCTTATTCGCATTCAAGAGCTAAAGGATATTCTTGCAGATCAGCAGAAGATTCTCGATATAATCAAGAACGACTGTGACGAGATGAAAGCAAAGTTCGCCAAAGCATCAAAGGATGGTGATGCTCGCCGCACAAAGATTGATAAGAATAGCAATGTTGGTGGTGGCTTTGTTGTTAAGGATTATGTACCAAATATCCCATCAGTAATTTCAATTAGTAAGCTTGGTTATATCAAGCGTACACCACTTGCTGATTTTAGAATTCAAAATCGCGGTGGCACAGGTAAGACTGGTGCAAAGCTTCGTAAGGGCTCAGATAAAGCACCTGAGGATTACATCCTAAATGTATATAATTGCATGGCTCACGATGAGCTATTATTCTTCACCTCACATGGTCGCCTCTTCCAGAAGGGTGCCTATGAGCTACAGGAGAGCGATTGCAATACAATGGGTAAGCCTGTACAGAACTTTATCGATCTGCGTCCTGAGCGCCTAGAAGGCACAAAGGATAAGGATGGCAAGGAGCTTCCAGCTCGCCCAGCAGAGCGCGTGCTTGATATTATCGCTGTGAAGAGCTTTGAAAAGGATGAGCAAGAGCAGCTGGATAAACAATATGTATTCTTTGCAACAAAGAAGGGCGTTGTTAAGCGCACACTACTAAGCGAGTACAAGAATGTTCGTAGCTCAGGCATAAATGCTATCTCTATTGATGAGGATGATGAGCTAATAGCAGTAACACTTGTTGAAGATAATGATAAGATTATGCTTATCTCAGCAAATGGTAAGTGCATTAAGTTTGCCGCAACAGCAGCACGCAAAATGGGACGCACAGCACATGGTGTACGTGGTATTCGCCTTGACGGAGTTACCTTCAAGGACCCTGATCCAGATGATGCATCTGCTGCTGGAGAAGAAGAGGAGAGTGCAGTTGAGCTTGATGAAAATGGCAAGCTAATTGTTGATGAGCTCCGCACAATGGTTAAGGTTCCTGCAGGCTCAGAAGATAATCTCTATCTAGTAACAATTGTTGATAACGGTTATGGAAAGCGCACACCAGTTGCAAGCTACCCAACAAAGAATCGCGGTGGTAAGGGTGTTATCGACATTAAGACAACGGCCCGCAATGGTAAGGTTGTATTTGCATCTCTTGTAGAGTGCTTACCACAGGATGAGCCACAGCAGCCAGTTGAGGGCGCAGACCCTGCCACAGCAGAAGGCGTTGAGGTAGAAGATCAATCAGCAGCTAAGGGTGCAGCAGTTCTATTGATGACACGTGGTGGCACATCACTGATGACATATGTTCGCAATATTTCAATCAGCAACCGCAATACTATGGGCGTAAGAGTTGTCCGCGTGGATATAGATAAGGATGATGCAGTTTCTTCGGGAACAATTATTTCTGCAGAAACAGCCCAAGAAATTGAGCGAATCCGCAAGGCGCTTGAAGAGGAAAAGAATGGTGCCGCCGCTGAGCAAGCACCTGCAGACTCTGCCACAGCTGAGCAATCAGCAGCAGAAGCACCAGCCGCTGAGCCATCAGTAGAAGCGTAATCCCATATAAAAAAGTCTGTTGCATAACCCAATAGGTTTGCAGCAGACTTTCGCTTTGCTCCCCAATATTACCGAGTCTTAATGCCATCTGATTTGAGGTGAAATGATGATTTTTTTTGGGTATGGACCATTTCAGTCTGATCATCAGATTCGTCTTTTATTGATAGCTCTATGACTGATAATGTATATTTTTGGTATGTGTTTTTGAAAAACGGCAGAAAGAAATATTTGTGCACACACAGGATTGGCACAATCTCAGATTAAAAAACAGAAAGCTACAAGACGCACTGTTGCTGAAGCTAATGTCCGGGGAAATTGGCGTGTCGGAGGTGGAAGTATGAATCAAAAAGTTTCTATTCGATTTTTTAATAACAGGGAAGTGCGGGCCGCATGGGATGATTCCGCCAATCAATGGTTATTCTCGATTGCGGATATTGTCGGAGTTTTGACCGAAAGTGTAAATCCGAGAAAATATTGGAGCGTGCTGAAAACTCGCCTGAAAAAGTCTCATCCTGAGTTGACTACAAATTGTAGTCAGCTGAAAATGACCGCAGCTGATATCAGGGAACTTGGACTTCAGGAAATTTTGGTGTAAATTACAATCAGGAAATTTATTATGGATAAAACAGTAGATAAAAGAACAGAAGATGCTCTTTTTCGGCAAATTGCATCAATTATAGATCAAGCCAGAAATAAAGTCATTTTAACTGTTAATCTTGCAATGGTTTATACTTATTACGAAATCGGTAGACTGATTGTTCAGCATGAACAACAGGGAAAACGGCGAGCGGATTATGGACAAAAACTCTTGCAAAATTTATCGGCACGTCTTACGGAACGTTTTGGAAAAGGTTTTTCTTATCCTAATTTGAAACGTTTTCGCCAATTTTATCAGGAATATTCTGAAAAAAAAGCAATTGGCTCAACAGTGTTGAGCCAATCAGAAGCATCAATAAGCTCAACAGTGTTGAGCCAATCGGATGAAGAGAAACAGTCTATTGTGTCTGCGGAGATGCCACACAACACTTTTTCTCTCAGTTGGTCACACTATTTGCTTTTGATGAAAATAGATGATCTGAATGCTCGCAGTTTTTACGAAATAGAAGCAGAACGTGAACAATGGAGTTTAAGAGAGTTGCGTCGGCAGGTAGATAGTTCTTTATACGAACGTGTTGCGCTGAGTAAAGATAAAAACAGGGTTCTGGAACTTTCCAGGAAAGGACAGTTGATAGAAAAGCCGGATGATATTCTCAAGGAACCTTATGTTTTAGAATTTCTTGGTTTGAAAGAAAATTCAAGTTTCAGTGAAACTGAACTTGAAAGCCGCCTGATAGATCATTTACAAGATTTTCTGCTTGAACTGGGAAAAGGTTTTGCATTTATTGGACGTCAGGTTCGCTTTACATTTGAAGAAGAACATTTTTTTGTTGATTTGGTATTCTACAATCGCCTATTGCGTTGTTTTGTGTTGCTTGATCTTAAAACAGGAAAGTTGAAGCATCAGGATATTGGACAAATGCAAATGTATGTGCATTATTATGATCGATATGTAAAACAAAATTTTGAGAATCCGACAATTGGAATTTTGTTATGTAAAGAGAAAAACGAAACTATTGTCAAAATGACCTTGCCGGAAAATGAAAATATTTACGCGGCAGAATATAAATTATATTTGCCCGATGCAGCCCTTTTACAATCCAAACTGGCAGAATGGATTGCTGCAGAAGAAATCTAAATAGCAATTTAGCGGAGAAATAGGGTGTGTCACATACGGGGAAACGCCTTGATGGAGAATAAATCTATGCAAACAAAAGAATTAACACATGAGGTTATTGCGCGAGGGATAATCCTCCACAATGGAAAAATATTACTTTGTAAGCCAGTAGGCAAGGCACGTAGTTATTTGCCGGGTGGGCATATTGATCCCGGTGAGACAGGTGCGGAGGCTGTGCTTCGAGAGCTAGTCGAGGAGCTTGGTGTCAGAGCAGAAGTTAAGCGCTTTTTGGGCGTGGCAGAGTTTAGCTATGGTGAGGGTGAGGATAGAATTGATGAAATCAATTTGTGCTATGAATTGCACGTGGCAGAGTGGGATGGCTTAGACGATGAGCCTGCGGTACTAAGCAAAGAAGGCTGGATAGAGTTTCTTTGGGCTCCGCTCGATGACCTTGCCACACAAGGCTTTCAGCCAGCAATCCTACGAGCAGCCATCCCTCAATGGCTTGCAAACTCAGCTCCACAAAATATAGTGAACTAGATATAACTTGGATAGGTTAATGCGATGAAGCACTTATAAATGAGTATGAAGCGAAGCTTAGCTAAATATTGAGTAGCAAACACATCTGGGGTTTACTAAAATCTAGAGTTTATTTGTTCTTTTAGATTGCAATTTGAGCTACTAGCTGTTGTTTCCGATTTGTTTAAATTTCAAACCGAATTTGGCTAGATATTTCACAAGTCGATCTGAGTTGTTGGTTGATGATTTTTCTTTTATAGAGTTTGCAAAAAGTCTTTTCGCTGCAGCAGCTGCTGAAGATGATTCTTTACATACTTTTACTACATGCGAGAGCTGTACAAGCTCAAACTCATCCAATGAATTATAAATATCGTTAGAGATTAATTCAGAAATGTCAATTGTGTCTTCTGAGAGAGAAGATGTATTTACATTATTTGCTGCTTTATACCTAGCAATTTCTTCTTCAACCAACTCAATTGTTATTCTTCCTCCATCTGCAAGAGTAGCCATTCGTATTACCATAGCATTTAAATCACGAAAGTTTCCCGCCCATACGTTAGATTTGTCTAATGCAAAAGCAAGAAATCTTTTTCGGGCCTCGCTATTTAGCGTTATGTGTTTCCCTGTCCGCTTAGCATAGTTTTCTAGCTCATAATTAAGGTTCGGTTCAATATCCTCGCGACGCTCAGCAAGCCCAGGAAGTCTAAATTGCCATAGGTTTATTCTTGCAAGTAGGTCTGAACGAAATTTCTTAGGGTCATCTAAATTCCTATTTGTCCCACAAATGATTTGAAAATCACTTCTTTCATCTTGAGCTGCACCTAGTGGTCTATATGTCTTTTCTTCTATAGCTTTGAGTAACATTGCCTGTGTGTCCATTGGTAGTTCGCCAATTTCATCAAGGAATATAATACCACCATCAGCTTCTTTAAGAAAACCGATATGGTCTGTCCCTGCACCTGAAAAAGAACCCTTCTTGTGGCCAAATAGGGCAGATTTTGCTAACTCCCCGTCAAGAGTTGCACAGTTTACTGCGACAAATGCTCCATTTATTTTTCCAATTTGTTTTTTTAATAGATAAATTTGCTTTGCTAATTGACTCTTTCCAGCACCTGTTGGACCTGTAAGTAGGATTGGGTCAGAGGAACGTATTGCAACTCGTTCAATTGTCTCAATAAGTTGATTAAATGTATGACTCTTTGTCTCGATGCCTTGCTTTAGAAATTCAAGATCATTTTTTCGTTCAATTTCAAATCTAGCAGCAAGTTTGTCGTAGCGAGAGAGGTCTAAATCAATTATGTTATATGTCCCCTTGGGGTCTGTTGAGTGTCTAACATGTCCCTCTTTAGGGCTTGTTTGTATGAGCTTAGCTTGGATGTGGTGTGACTCAGCTAAAAGGAAAAGGCAAATTTGTTCAACATGGGATCCTGTTGAAATGTGAATGTAGTAGTTTGTCTTCTCTTCGTGAAAGCAGGGGAGTTTTGAATAGGTGTAGAATTTTTCGTAAACCTCTTCGAAGTCCCATGGGCCATTTAATTCAATGAAATCAAAAAATACACTTGTTTCTGGTGAAACTAATGATATGTCTTCTTTGATACGATTTGCTAAATCGGTAAATTCTCTTTGTACAATGATGTGAAGCTCGTCAATTGGTAGACTTTCTTGTTGAACTAGACCGATATTTGGGCGCCATGTGTTCCAACGAGATTGGCTTCTGCCGCCATGAGCATCCTTTTGTGTTCCTAGAACTGATATTACTGTTGTTTTCATGCTTAAAAGGTTATCATAGAAAAAATTCAATGTCTATAAAAAAATATACGGCTAATATAAAATATTATATATTTATTTTTAATAAAGCATAACAAATAGGACAAAACATAAGTTTTTTTAGAGTTTTCTTAAAAAAAACATATTTTTTTTATGTTGGCATGGTTTGTGCTTTATTCGTTGCATAAATTAAATTAAAAAAATATTCATTACAAGAAGTAAAGGTGAATCTATGAAAAAGAAGGTTTCAATTGCAAGAGCATTAAAGGAAAAGAATCGTGTTGCTGGTCAATTAGTTGCTATACGAAAGATAATATCTAATGAAAACTCATTAGGTCAAAACACTTCTAGAAGTGCTGATATTGGTGCTATGTATGAAGAAGAGAAGAAGGTTGATTCTAAGCTCGTTTCTATTAAGACTGCAATAGCTATTGCAAACGTTAAAATTGTAAATAAAATTATAGAACTCGACGAAATTAAGTCTAGAATTGCTTGGGTATGTAAAATCAATGCAGATGAAGGCATTAAATATGAAAATGCTACTTATCATTCTTCAGGATATGAGGTTAAGTATGATGCAGTTCTTTCTAAGGCCTTTCTAAGAGAGGAGGAAGAATTGCTAAAAAAGAGAGCAGATGAGCTTCAGGATGAGATTGATGAGTATAATGCAATTACATATGTAGAAATAGAATTTGATTAGTTCTTCTCATCTTGTTAACAAATTGGTTAATGAGTGAGATGAAAATCAACTATGTAGGGGGCTCACTCCTTCTCGGCATGGGTTTTTAAAGACCCTTGAGCCGCTAGAATAATGATATTGAGACTTCTGAATTTTTCGGAGTTAAAATTTAAAGGTTAAGGACTTAAAAAATAAATTTCAAAGCTTAATATTTAAAACTTATTTTGAGCTTATTCCTGTAGTTGATTTTCACCTGTCGCTCCGGCGGCACCCAATGGGGCGGCAGGTCTTTTTTTTAAGGTTAGATGTGAATAATAATTAGAAAAGGAGATGAAACCATGACATAGAAATATATTCATAGACAATGAATGTATTTTATCATGGAACAAGCAGCATCTTTAATATTCGTAAATTTATTTTACCTCCAGTTGATACAAATAATTTGCGTGAAGATTGGAGAAAAAAGAATCTTGATGTTGTTTATATAACGACCTCATTGCTATCTGCTATGAGATACGCAAGGAAGGCGAGTGAAAAATATGGGGGAGACCCGATTGTGTATGAAGTGAAACCACTGGGGTTTTGGGCTCATAGAATAGACGCTGAATATATTGCTGAAAAAGCATTAGTTTTGAGCGTAGTAAAGCAGAAATAAAGTCTACAAATATGTCTGAATTAAGAAAGGAGCAGATATGATTATAATAGATGGATCAAAAGGAGAGGGTGGTGGTCAAATTTTGCGCACATCGTTATCTCTTTCTGCTATTACAGGAAAAGAAATTGTTATTGAAAAAATTCGTGCTGGAAGGGAAAAGCCTGGTTTAAAACGTCAGCATTTAACCTGTGTGAAGGCCGTTGCAGAGATTTGCTCTGCAGAGGTCTCCACAGTTGAGGTTGGCGCAAGCTCTTTAGAATTTAAACCAGGTCAGATTAAGGGAGGAAATTACCATTTTAATATAGGTACAGCTGGCAGTGTTACACTTGTTGCACAGACAATTATACCTATACTTTTAATGGCAAAAACTCCTTCAAGGGTAACTATTACAGGAGGAACTCATGTTTCTTTTGCTCCAACATGGGATTTTTTTAGTGAGTGCTATCTACCTGAGATTCGCAGAATGGGGGCAAATGTTGAGGCATCTCTTGAAAGCTATGGATTTTCTCCGGAGGGAGGAGGAAAAATAACACTTTCTATAACACCTTTTGATAACTCTTCACGGAATAAAAACTATTCTCTAATTGAATTAGGAGAATTTAAAGGTGGTACAATTACAGGTGTTGTTTCTGATATTAAAAGAAAAATAGCTGAAACAGAGGTAGAGATTGTTTTTAAAAGGCTATCTGATTTAATTCTTGGAAAAGAAATTCAAGAGGTTGAATCTGTTGGACCAGGAAATTATTGCATTGCTAAGCTTCAGTATGAGCGTGCAAGTGTCGTTTTCTCGTCTATAGGATGTATAGGGCGTTCTCGCAAGACAGTTGCAAACGAAATTGTCCATGCTGTTCAAAAATTTCTAAAATCAAATAAAGCATGTGAGGCCCATCTTGCAGATCAATTGCTTTTGCCTTATTGCATGTTTGTGTTAGGTGGAATAAATTATTTTAATCCAAATGAATTAGAATGGTTGTCTATTCAAGAGAAATCTTTACACTTTACAACAAATATGGATGTAATTTGTCTGTTTAAATAATCTATTGAAATTAAAAAACAAATTTGAGTTATAAAGGAAGTATAAAATGAAATGGGAAAAGAATGAAGAGGGATGTTTCATCCCAATTAAAAGCTGGTGTGATAATTGTGAAGAAGGAGCAATAAAGCAAGCAATCAACCTTGCAAAACATCCTGCACTAGTGCATCATGTTGCCTTGATGCCAGATGCTCATTTAGGCTATGGAATGCCTATAGGCGGTGTTGTCGCTGCAGATAATGTAGTCATTCCAGCTGCAGTTGGTGTGGATATTGGTTGTGGAATGATTGCTACGGAGACAAATATCCCTGCTGAGCGATTTGCCGATATGAGATTTCGTCGTACATTTCAAGAAAAACTTAAAAGCCGCATCCCTGTTGGAGAAGGTGAATCTCACAGTTGTGTTCAAAATTGGAATGGGTTTGAAGAGTATCTTGAAAACAATGGTGAACGATGCAACCTTTGGCCATCAAAGCTTGATAGAATGAATCTGGGGACACTCGGAGGGGGAAATCATTTTATTGAGCTTCAGAAAACAACTGCTTTAGATGGAATGGGCGAGCCAAAAGACGGGTCAAAGATTTGGCTTATGATTCATTCCGGTTCACGAAATTTGGGTAAACGCATAGAGGAATATTATCATAGGATAGCATCTCGTATGTGCTCTCGCTTTCATGTTGCCCTTGCTGATCCAGACTTAGCATTTCTTCCAATTGAAGAAAATCAAGGCCATGAGTATTTTACTGATATGCTTTTCGCTTTACGATATGCAAAGGAAAATCGCAGACGTATGATGGATATAATGAAGGAGACAGTTGCAGAGCTTGTCCCAGAGGTTGACTTCACACAAACAGTTGACATTCACCATAACTATGCTGCTTTTGAAGAGCATTTTGGTAAGAAAGTTATTGTACACCGCAAGGGTGCAACAAGTGCTAAGCTTGATGAAATAGGAATTATTCCTGGCTCAATGGGTACGGCTAGCTACATCGTTAGAGGGCTTGGTAATCCAATGTCGTTTATGTCTTGCTCGCATGGTTCGGGGCGTAAGCTTTCCAGAAGCCTCGCATCGCGTACTTTGACAGTTGAAGAATGCGATAAAGCAATGGATGGAATTGTTTGTGAGCGCTGGCATAAGTTTCGTGGCTATGGTAAGGCAAAAGGGAATATGGACTTGTCAGAAGCTCCTCAAGCATATAAGGATATAGAAGATGTAATAAATGCAGAATTGGATCTTGTTGAACCATTAGTTAGACTTGTTCCGTTGGCAAATCTTAAAGGGTAAGCAGTGCCAAGCCCTCAGATAATCTCAGGGCTTGGTGTTAAAAAATGTGTCGGTGGTTATTATGAAAACAACTATTGCAGATTTTGGAGGCAATAAAACTTCTTTCACGTGATAAAAGTATTTTTCCTAATAAGGCTGATTACATAAAGCATATTGCACAAGTAGCTTGTTTTCCAGTACTTGCAGTAAAAATAGCAGATAGGATTTGTAATACTCTTGATTTCTTGGCACTTGAAGGTGCTGGCAAAGGAAAAGCTGCCCAATACTTCGCTTTAGGAGAACCATTATTTGTAGCATTGAATCGTTTTAATGATTCCCGCATTAAGAAAATTATATCTACGATTGATTCTGTTCGTGTAGTGTTATGTTAGGACTAGCTAAGCCAAGCGTGAGATTTTGAATATAAAATACACATAACAGCATCGTAAAACTTCAATCTGTAAATAAAAATTTCGTTGTATTTTTTATTTATTTTTCGTATAATTGCCACGAAATTTGTATTTTAGGAACATTGTCCCTAGGTGTTTTTTGAGGGACTAATTTTTTTTTATTTTATGGCTAAAAAAACTTACGACGAATCAGCAATTAAGACGCTTTCCCCGCTTGAACATATCCGTAAACGTACGGGTATGTATATCGGTCGCACAGGTAATGGTTCAGACTATAATGATGGTATTTATGTTCTTCTAAAGGAAGTACTTGATAATGCAATCGATGAGTTTATTTCTGGCTACGGCAAAAGCGTTAATATTAAAATCGAGAATAATTTAGTGACCATCCGTGACTATGGTCGTGGTATTCCTTTGGGAAAGGTTATTGACTGTGTTTCCCAAATCAATACTGGCGGAAAGTTTAATGATGATGTTTTCCAGTTCTCTGTGGGTATGAATGGTGTTGGTACTAAGGCAGTTAATGCTCTTTCTACCTACTTTAAGGTTCGTTCCACACGTGATGGTGAATTTTTTGAGGCAATTTTTAAAGAGGGCGTTCTGCAGAGCCAAAATAAAGGCACAAGCACGGAGCGTAATGGTACCTTGGTAGAATTTACTCCAGATGATACCATCTTTAAGAATTACAAATTCCAAGAGGAGCATATTGAGCGCCGTATTCGCTTGTCATCCTATCTAAATGCCGGTCTTTCAATCAATTATAATGGCACAACCTTCCGCTCTGAGGAAGGTCTTCTTGACCTACTTAATGATGAAGTGCAGTTTGAGAAGCTTTATCAGCCATTCTATTTCCGTGATAAGACACTTGAATTTGTGTTTACCCATACAAATCGCTTCACGGAGGAATATTTCTCATTTGTAAATGGTCAGTACACAAGCGATGGAGGAACGCATCTTTCTGCATTTAGAGAGGGTGTGCTTAAAGGAATTAACGAATTTTCTCCTAAATCGAAATTTGAAGGAGATGACGTTCGTGAGGGCTTGGTTGGTTCAATTGCTATCCGTTTGAAGGAACCTGTTTTTGAATCACAGACAAAGAACAAGCTCGGTAATGCTGAAATTCGTAGTGAACTTGTAAATCGTGTTCGTCAGGCAGTTGTGGAACTACTTAATCGTAATCCAACCGATGCAAAACGCTTGATTGAAAAGATTGAGGATACACGAAAGCTTCGTAAGGAGCTAAACACAATTAAAAAGACAGCTCGTGAGCGTTCAAAGTCAGTTTCAGTTCGTATCCCACAGCTTCGTGATTGCAAGCAGCACCTTGATTCAGCAAAGAATAAGGGGCTTGATACAATGATTTTCATTTGCGAGGGCTTGTCCGCAGCTGGTACCCTTACAAATAGCCGCAACCCAGAAAATCAGGCGGTATTCTCATTGCGTGGTAAACCACTGAATACCTGCGATTTGAAGCGCGATATTGTTTACAAGAATGCTGAGCTTTATAACTTGATGCGCTCACTCAATATTGAGGACTCAATAGCACCATTGCGTTATCAGAAGGTTATTATCGCAACCGATGCCGATGTTGACGGACTTCATATTCGTAATCTTTTGATTACATACTTTATGCGATTCTTTGAGAAGCTTTTGCGTAATGGACACGTTTATATTTTGGAAACACCGCTTTTCCGTGTGCGTCATCCAAAGAAGCGTGAGCTTTCTTTCTACTGCTACAACGACGCAGAGCGTGAGGAAGCAATTGCAAAGTGCGGAGCCTCTGCAGAAATCACTCGCTTCAAAGGCTTGGGTGAAATTTCAAAGGATGAATTTAAGGATTTTATCGGTCCTGATATGCGTTTGACACCAGTTGATATTTCAAAGGATTCACATTTGATGGATACAATCAATTTTTACATGGGATCAAATTCAAAGGAACGTAAGCAGTATATCATGGACAACTTAATTGTTAATGCGGAGGACCTATAATATGGCTAAGAAAAAAGATATTACGCCACCACCACGCCGCGTAACACAAGAACTGTTTATGTTTGATGAGCAAGGGAATGCCACTCCTGATGCTGTTTCTAATGTTTCAGATAATGG
>JAFUOX010000081.1 GCA_017481725.1 Kiritimatiellia bacterium
ATATCCCCATAAAGAGCTTGTGCAATGAGAGACTCAATCATATAGTCGCCCGTACATCCAAGAGGCTCTTGGTGTACTGGAGAATCTAGATGCATACGTTGCATACACATACGCATTGTATTATCAATGGTTTTACGCAGCTGCATCAAAAATGGGTTTGAACAATTAAAGCGAGTTGTAGTAGGAAGAGGGAATCCACGTGAATATAGCTTTATGCTATGAATTTGAACAGGAATTGCTGCAGGAGTAATAAAATCAGCACAAGCAACAAGGACACGAATATGCTGCGCTGCTGTCATCATTGTGAAGCGATGCTTTTGCCTGCCCTCAGCAGTAATATATTTGAAGTGATTTACGCTGCATCCAGGAGTTTCCTCTGTAAAAATTTCAATAATTGCACCATTGCCTGCCGATATATCAAGCTCTATGTGCCCGCAAGCCTCTTGTGGAAGAGTAAGATAAATGGTAGAGAGAGGACCTGGTAAAACAGTCAACGGCTCTGCTGTGGCAGTGTCTTCGCTCAGGATGCTTTCAAGATTTTTGACATATCGCTTTTCAAAGGGGAGCTCTACCTTTATTGGCAGAATAGTTTTCTCGGCAAGTGGGGGTAGCTGTAAATCTAAGAGATTTTTGTGGCAAAGTGCTGTTTCTTCAGAAACAACAGCTGGAGTCCAGCCTATTGTTGAGTAGTCTGGGGAATGGTAGTTGCCAATGCTTTTTTGTTGGTCAAAAGAGGAGGCAGATAGGTAGGCTGAATTGATGGCAGTTAGCCAGCTTTCGTCAGCGGAAAGCAATAGCTGATTATCATCAGAGTAAAGCTCAAAAGCGATACCGGGCTTGCCACAAGAAAAGTCTGTAAGTGCTTCTGGGTGATTAAGAAGCTCAAAGCAAATTACATTTTTCCCCTCAATAAAGTATTGAGATACATCTTGTGAGGACACGAACCACCAGTTTGGAGCATATTGATGATTATAGTCACCACCAATTTCCACTGGTCCATCGGTTACAAATACGCCATTGATAAAAAGTCTAAACTTGCAATCTCCGGTAAATTTTGCGATTAGCTTTTTAGGGACAGCCGCAAGGGAGAGCTCTTTACGAAAAACAGCCATTTTTGGGCGTGAATTACCAGCTGGGGTAAACAGAGAAATTCTACTGCAATTAAAGGCTTCAAATTGTTGTGAATTTAGAGATATCCATTTCATAGAGGGGGAAAGAGAGTAGGGTTTTATTTTGCTTTGTTTTTGTTAAATTATAAAGCATTTATTTCTGTCATTCAATCTAAAAACAATCACAAAAAGGTAAAAAACATGTATTGAGATGCAAGTTGGGGATACAAATTGCTTTATCCAATTAATTATGCAAATTTCCTAACAATTGTAGAGCCTATTTTTATTTGATTTTGATAATTCTGCTGTGATATAATTTTTTGTATGAAAAAGATAACAAAAAAAAGTATAAATAATTGGGCTTTAGGGGCGTTTTCGGTGGTCTCTATCTTATTTTTGAGTGGATGCCGCATTTCAGAGGTTCGTGAAATTACTATTAATGTACACGATGCGGATGTGCGTAATCCAAGCTGTATTTCGTATATGGAAAAAGCAATTAAGACATTGCCAGGTTCAGATTATATAAAAGTCAAGGCTCTACCAGAAGAGTCTGCGATAATTGTTACCTATGATGCAATGTCTGTTGGTCGAAAAAATCTAGAGGATGCACTTGCACAGGCTGGCTTTAACGCAGGAGAATACAAGGCAAATGAAAAGGCTCGTAGCACACTACCTATGAGTTTGTTTTTGGAGAAAGCTTCGGGAAAAGTAGATAATGAATAATTAGGATTTTCGCTATGAATGAGCTAAATGAGTTCTTGGACTATTTAGCTCTCGAGCGCGGTCTCGCAGTGCAGACTTGCTCTGCCTACGAGACCGATCTTGAGAGTTTTCTAGGCTACATAAAGAAAAAATTCCCAGATAAAATAAGGCCAAATGGGAATGTTTGTATTGAAAGCATTACTTCTGATGAGATATTGCAATATTTAGAACATATTGGCAAAGAATATTCTGATTCAACAGTGGCAAGAAAATTAGTTGCAATAAAAGCTTTTTTTGTATTTCTTGTTATTGAGGATATGATAAAGACAAATCCAGTTGAGGTTATTTCTACACGCAAGCGAGAGCGACGGCTTCCTCATACAATTTCAGAGGAAGAGGTTGAGCGGTTGATTACAGCAGCGGAGCCAAAGGATATTTCTTTAGAGGAAAGTCTATGTGAAGAAGCTGAAAAAGAAGATGCTGCTTCAGCTAGTACAGAAATGCAGGATGCAATTTCTATACGTGATGTTGCGATGCTTGAGCTATTTTATTCGTGTGGCCTACGTGTGTCAGAGCTTGTGACATTGCCCTTTAGTGCATTGCACTTTGATGAGGGATTTCTTCGAATTCGTGGAAAAGGTTCAAAGGTACGAATAGTGCCGCTTGGTGCTAATGCAGAGACTCTTTTAAAAAAATATCTTAGCACGGCAAGACCAATGTTTAACAAGCTAGGTGATGCTGTGAATGTATTTTTGAATCGACGGGGTGGGTGTATTTCCAGAGTAACAATGTGGAGATTAATAAAGAAATATGCTGCAATGGCAGGTATATCAGAGGAGGTGTCTCCTCATTGGTTGCGCCATTCTTTTGCCACGCATTTACTAGCTCATGGGGCTCCAATCCGTGTAATTCAAGAGCTCTTGGGTCATGCAAATATTGGAACAACTCAGATTTACACGCATATTGATGCAAAGCGATTGCAGAGTATTCATAAGCAATTTCATCCTCGTTCATAGGGTAAGAATTTAATTAAAATTTTTGTAAAGGATAGAATGGAAAAAAATAAGTATTCAAAGGTAGAGAAAAAGCTTGGCTATAAATTCTCTGATTTACAGATATTGGAAGAGGCATTCACACATCGTTCATATAGATTTGAACAAAAGCTTGATTACGACAATCAAAGGCTTGAGTTTTTAGGTGATGCTGTTCTTGGGTTTCTTTTAGCTGATTATGTGTATAGAAAGCAGGAGGATCAGCCTGAGGGAGTGCTTACAGTTTTGCGTTCAAATGTGGCAAGTGGAGTTGCATTAGCAGAGCTTGCTGCAGAATTGGAGCTTGGCGAATATTTGGCTTTGGGAAAAGGCGAAAAGCAATCTGGGGGAGAGACGCGGGAATCTAATCTAGCTGATTTGATGGAGGCAGTATTAGGTGCTGTTTATATCGATGGAGGATTGGATGCTATTCGCACAGTATTCAATAAACTTTTTAAAAAGGGTTTAGAGAATATGAAAACAAATATTTGGCAGGAAAACCCTAAGGGCTTCTTGCAGCATGTATCCCAAAAATTTTATAACACAGCACCTACTTATGAGATTATTTCAAAGGAAGGTCCAATGCATAAGCTTGTATTCACTGCAGAGGCAACCATCCCAGGGACTGCATTTAAGGGGCAAGGTCAGGGTCAATCTAAGCAAATGGCACAAGTTAATGCAGCAATTGCTCTATTAAAACAATTACCAGAGGCAAAAAATGAGCAAAATTAGAGAATTTATAAAAGCACAATATGCCAAAATTAGAGAAGAGGGTGGTAATGGAGATTCTTCTCTTTCTATTTGGCGAATGATTTTTCTAAGTGCATTGGTAGGTGCAGTGGCTGGGCTTGGCGCTGTTTTATTGGTCTCTATGCTTGAATTTACTCAATGGCTATTTATGGGTAAGTGCGTGGGATATTTTCCTGAGGGAGCAGCAAATGAACCGATTATGTTTGCTGGATTGCACGATGCAACTATTCGTGAAATTGAGTTACGCCGATGGTTGATTCCAATATTGCCAGCATTAGGTGGTTTAATAACCTCATTCCTTGTGCTAAAATTTGCTCCAGAAGCTGAGGGTCATGGCACAGACTCTGCGATTGAGGCATATCACTTCCGTGGAGGCAAGGTTCGCCCAATTGTTCCACCAATTAAAGCAATAGCAACTTCAATTCTCATTGGTACAGGAGGCTCTGCGGGCTGTGAGGGACCTATTACTCAGATTGGTTCTGGTTTTGGTTCTACGCTTGCTACACTTTTGAAGCTTCCAGTGGCTCAGCGTAGAATGCTTATGGCAGCAGGAATGGCAGCAGGTGTAGGTGCTTTGTTTCATGCACCAATGGCAGGAGCTCTTTTTGCAGCTGAGGTGCTTTATCGAGATTTGGATATTGAGTATGAGGTGCTTGTTCCATCAATAGTTGCTTCTGTTACAGGCTATGCTGTATTTTCAACTGTTTTTGGTTTCCATCCTTTGTTTGACACACCGGAGGTTGTTTTTAATCAACCACGCATGATTTTCTTATACATTGTGTTAGCACTAGTAATATCAGTGGGTGCTCGCTTTTATACATGGTTTTTCTATGTAATGCACGAGGGCTTTACTAAGCTAAAGGTTCCTCATGTTATTAAGCCTGCTATTGGTGGTTTATTGACCGGTGTAATAGGCTTCTTTTTCCTTCCTGCATTATGCTCTGGATATGGCACAATTCAAGAAGCATTGCGTTTTGATTCTATTGGTGCAGGAGAAAAAATTACGCTTTTAACATTGTTGGGGGTCTTTTTGTTTAAAACATTAACAACAGCCTTCTCTGTAGGCTCAGGTGGTGCCGGAGGTATCTTTGGTCCAGCAATTGTTGTTGGTGGAGCATTAGGTGGCAGTGTAGGAATTATTCTAAATGCAATTTTGCCAGATTGGAATGTGCCAGTTGGAGCATTTACACTTGTTGGAATGGTTGCATTCTTTGGTTGTGCTGCTAAAACACCGATTAGTACGGTGCTTATGGTTAGTGAGATGACTGGTAATTATAAGCTTTTGGTTCCTTCCATGTGGGTATGCATTATTGCATATGTGCTTTCACGAAAGGTGTCCTTGTATCGTAGTCAGCTGCCAAATCGTTTTGAGGCACCTGTTCATCGTGGTAGTATGATTTCTGGAGTTATCCGTAATTTGAAGGTAGCAGATATTCTCCAGGCACATAAGAAGGATACAATTACAATTAAGTATGATACACGCCTTGATGAAGTGATAGGTATTTTGGCTAGTGGCAAACAAACTGTTTTCCCTGTGGTAAATCAAGAGAATTATCTTTCTGGTGTTTTAACAAAGAGAGATCTTTCAACCTTGTTGGATACGGATCCAGTTTTTCGTAGAATGCTTATGGTGAGTGATATCTCTTTGAGAAAACATGCATTAGCATTGCCTACAGATTCTCTTGCAATGGCTCTAAAAAATATGGAAAATGATGATACAGAGGAGTTGGTGGTGGTTTCAAATGTCAATCAACCACACAAATTTATCGGAATCATTTCTCACAATGATATAGCAGAATCGTATCAGCGCGAGATTCAAGAAGCAAGATAATTATTTATCATTAAATACTTATTATGGATTTAATAGGAAAGTTCAAAACAAAAATTCATTCAATTTGTTTGTATCTAAAAATAAGGATGTTGAATACGATAAATTATTA
>JAFUOX010000082.1 GCA_017481725.1 Kiritimatiellia bacterium
GAAGCTTTTTGAAAAAGAAAGTTTTTTATCTAGGATGAAGCGCATGGTAAATGGATTAGTTCAACCAAAGGATTCTGGTGAGTATAAATTTGCAAGGCTTCAATTACAACGTTTGTCTAGTCCAGTCCTTGCTATATTTATACCTTTATTATGTATCTGCTTTTTGCTGTCATTAAAAACAGAGGTTATTGAAAAATCAAAATTCCAAGCTGTTGAAATTTCAGAAATATTACCTCTTGATCAAAAATTTGAAGAAAAAATAGAAATTAAAGAGCCTATATATGAATTTGTTCCGGTTGATATTGCTTTTGATTCAGATTTATCAGATTTTACGGCACCAGATATATCAACAACTGTTACAGAAATAACTTATTCACCAAAGCCAAATAAATATAATGCTGTTGATCCAATACGGAGTCCAGTTGAGTTTTCCGGAATTACTGGCTCTCGTAGTTCTGGGGAGCGAGGAAATGCTCTTGCTCGATATGGCGGTACTTCAAGAGGTGAGGCATCTGTAATGCGTGCATTACGTTGGCTTAAGATGAAACAAAAAGCAGATGGCTCTTGGGGTGATAAGCATCCAACAGCTATGACGGGTTTGGCAATTTTAACATATCTTGCACATGGTGAAACACCATCGCCTGAGTGTGAGGAGTTTGGCAAAACAGTTCAAATGGGTATTAAATTTCTAACCGATAATGTTAAGGATAATGGCAGATTTCAGCAGCTTGATGGTAATATGTATGCACAGCTAATTGGTGCATACGCATTATCAGAGGCATATACGATGACACGTGTGCCAGCGGTTAAGGCTGCTGCAGAAAGAGCAATTCGTGTTATTATTGAAGGTCAGCAGCAGGGCGGTGGTTTTGATTATAAATTAGTTGCAAGTTCTACTAGAAATGATTTATCTTTTTCTGGTTGGGCTACTCAAGCTATTAAAGCAGCATACCTAGCAGGACTAGACATAAAGAAAACATTACCAGATGGAAGCACTATAGACTTGTTGGATAAAGCATATCATAAATGTATTGAAGGAATGCGTGCGAATGCAATCGGTGGAACAGGTGAAGGAGGTTTTAGTTATGTTGCAGACAAAGGTAATTCGCATCGTGGCTTAACAGGTGTCGGTGTTTTTTGCTTACAGATTCTTGGTGAAGGGAATTCAATAGAAGTTAAAAATGCACTTAATTTTCTTGATGGTTGTACATTCTCATTCGATACTTGGGATAATCAACCGTATCCAAAAGGAGATAATCCAAGTCCAATTTATTATTGGTACTACATCACGCATGCCAAGTTTTTTGCAGGAGGGAATAGATGGGTTGCTTGGAATAAAATGTTTTTTCCAGAGCTAGTTTCTCATCAGAATATTATCCCTAAAGCAATTGCTGACCCAAAAGGAATTATGCGTGATGTGGGCTATTGGCAAAGCCCATCTGAGCAAGAAAGTTTTCGAGGTGTCGGTAAAGCAGAATGGAAGGATATCATGGATACATGCTTGTGTACGCTTCAGCTTATGGTCTATTATCGATATTTGCCAACCTTTCGATTGCCTACTATAATAAGTAAAGATATTGAGGAGGATGACGAAATAACTATTTCTTATTAGAAATTTGGCATATAAAGCATTGTTCATTAGTTTATTATGTGGTATATAACGAAAGCGATTACGCAAACAATAGTATTTGTATTAGTGTAATACTGACTTATTGGTAAAAAATAGAATGTCGAATTTTAAATTTCGGGCTGTTTTTGCTTGATTTATTTCCCCAAATAATGTATTTTATCTGTCTCATTTGTACCTAAAGGGGCGATAGCTCAGTTGGTAGAGCATCACGTTCGCAACGTGGGTGTCGTGAGTTCGAATCTCATTCGCTCCACCAACAGTTCTATATAAAGCTTCTCTCCCTGTAGCTGAAACGCAACTAATGCGATGAACGCTCACCACCGTGCGCTCATATGCAAACAGAGGAAAAAGAAAAGTTTTATGTGGAATCGCTTGTAAATGAGTAATTTATGAGCATAAAGGTACAGCGTAAATAATCCGGCAATTAAGCCGCAAAACGGGGTAAACAAATGCCTAAAAAGAAGACACACAAAGCAGCGTCAAAGCGCTGCAAAGTAACTGCGACCGGCAAGGTCCTCTCCGCCCGTTCTGGCAAGCGCCATTTGGCAAGCTGCAAGACACGTAAACGTAAACGCAATCTACGCGGTACAGCAACACTAGCTGCACCAGAGCAGAAGCGTATTAAGAAATTACTTGCATCCTAATGCTATTGCATAGATGCTTTAACAATTAAATTTATATAAGGAGAAAAGACTATGCCACGTGCAACTAATGCGCCTGCATCAAGAGAGCGTCGTCGTCGCAGACTAGAAATGGCCAAGGGCTTCCGCGGTAATAGAAGTAAGAACTTCCGTACAGCTACAGAGGCTGTAGATCGCGCAATGGTTATGGCCACCGAGCACCGCAAACTACGTAAACGTGATTTCCGCGCTTTGTGGATTACACGTATCAACGCTGCAGCTCGTGCTAATGGTATTACATACAGCCGTTTCATCGAAGGTCTAACAAAGGCAGATATCAAGCTAAACCGCAAGGTTCTATCTGAGATTGCTATCGCAGATCCAGCAGCTTTCACAGCTCTAGTTGAAAAAGCTAAGGCTCAGCTAGCTTAATTATCTACCGAACGTTTTAATAAACAATTATTGTTAGGAGATTTTAACGATGAAAAAGGAAGTACATCCAAATTACGGCCCAGCCAAGGTAACTTGTGCTTGTGGTAACGTATTCGAAACAAATTCAACTGTAAAAGATATGCATGTTAACACATGCTCTGCTTGCCATCCTTATTTCACAGGACAGCAGACATTTATCGATACAGAGGGACGTATTGACTCCTTCAAGCGCCGTTATGGCATCAAGAAGTAGTTTCTACTCTCGAATTTTATTTCAGGTGGAGTCACTACATTGCGGCTTCACCTGATTTTTTTTAATTTCATTATTTATTATAGTTAATTAATTTGCCATGATAGAGAAAACTCAAGTAGAAAAGATTTTAGTACGTTTACAAGAGGTAGAAACACTACTCTCTGGTCCAGAGGCTGCTGCTGATCAAAAAAAGTATCGTGCCCTAGTTCGTGAGCATTCTTCCTTGAGAAAGCTTGAAGCATGTGCAAAGAAGTATTTTACCTTAGTAGACTCAATTGAAGAGGCGAAAGCTATTGTTTCAGATCCAGCGGGTGATGAAGAACTCAAGGAATTAGCAATGGCTGAGCTAGCCGAAAATGAAGAGGCAGTTCCTGCAGCAGAAAAGGCTCTAAGCTTTGCTTTACTGCCTCCTGACCCAGATGAGCGCCGTAATGCGATGGTTGAAATTCGTGCTGGAACAGGTGGTGATGAGGCTGCAATTTTTGCTGGTGACCTTTATCGTATGTATTGCCGCTATGCTGAAATTAGAGGCTGGAAGGTTAATTTATTAGATGCTAGCCAATCAGAAATGGGTGGCTATAAAGAAATCGTTTTTAACGTTGAGGGTGAGGGTGCTTATGCAGCACTTCGCTATGAGGGTGGTGGTCACCGTGTACAACGTGTGCCAGAAACTGAGTCTCAGGGGCGTGTCCATACATCGGCAGCAACAGTTGCTGTGTTCCCTGAAGCTGATGACGATGATGAGCTGGAAATTAAGCCAGAGGATTTACGTATTGACTTCTATCGTGCAGGTGGTGCCGGTGGTCAGCACGTTAATAAGACAGACTCAGCTGTGCGTATTACTCACTTGCCAACAGGTATTGTGGTTCAGAGTCAGGATGAGCGCTCTCAACACCATAATAAAGATAAATGTATGGCAGCACTTCGCTCACGTCTTCTAGAGAATGCTCGCATTCAGGAAGAGCAGCGTATGGGTAGTGCTCGTAAGGTTATGATTGGTTCTGGTGATAGAAGTGAGCGCATCCGCACCTACAATTTTCCACAAAATCGCTTGACAGATCACCGTATAAATCTTACTCTATATTCATTGGATAGAATTATGGAAGGTCTTATGGATGAGTTAATTACTGCACTAGTCGAATCTAATGCAGAGTTGCGCCTTAAGGCTGAGCTAGGCAGAGTTGCCGGTGAATCAAATTAATTTTTTTGTATAAGGATTTTTCGCTATGACTCATTCTAAGGAATTAATTAAACAAGTAGTTGCTCGCTTTTTTCCAGATGGAGAGGTTGTCCATATTGAGCAATGCAATGGTGGCCATATTAATCAAACCTATTTTGTTGATTGTAGAATTACTCCTTCAGATATGAATCGCTATGTTGTCCAATGCCTTAATCGCAAGGTGTTTCCCGATTTGCCAGGTCTTATGGATAATGTTCTACGTGTGTCTGAGCAAATGAGTGTTTATGCTCAAGAGCATAATATGAATATGACACGCTCATATCTTCATTTTATGCGCACAGTAGATGGTGCTCCTGCCATTGATGATAAGGAGCTCGGTTTCTGGCGTGTATATCGCTATATTAATAATGCTGTTGGTAAGCTTGTGGCAGAGTCTCCGCTTGAGGCGTTTAAAACAGCAGAGGCATTTGGTTTGTTCCAAGGTATGCTTGCTGGTCTAACCGGGCCACGCCTTGTGGAGACAATCCCAGCATTCCATGATACACGCAAACGCTTTGAACGTTTAGAGCGTGCTGCAAGCGAGGATAAGCTTGGTCGCTTTGAGGGAGCAAAGGATGTTTATGAAGCAATTATGGCAATTAAGCCATATGCACTTGCTCTTCAAGAAGCATTTGAAAAGGGAGAGATTCCAGAGCGTGTGGTACATAATGATGCAAAGCTTTCAAATATTCTTCTTGATATCAACACAGGTAATGCAATTTGCGTAATTGACCTAGATACATGTATGCCAGGTCTTGCAGGACATGATTTTGGAGATATGGCTCGTAGTATGTCAAGTCAGACACCAGAGGATGAAGAAGATCTCTCAAAAATAAAAATCAATTTTGAAATTTATGAGTCTCTAATTAAGGGCTTTCTCAAGGGTGCTAATGGTGTGCTAAATACACGCGAGGTAGAGCTACTCCCTGATGGAGGTATTGCAATGACCACAGAGGTCGCTGTTCGCTTCTTGACAGATTATTTTGAGGGAGATGTTTACTTTAACATAAAGTATGAAGGTCAAAATCTTCGCAGATCAAAGTCCCAGCTTCGTTTGGCACAATGCATGATTGAGGCTCTTCCACGCCTTCGAAAGCTAGTAAATAGTGCTAAGTAAGGATTTTCAATGAATGATATTCAAAATGCATTAAAGTATACAACAGATACTAAGGCATGTATTATCGCAAGAGGAGCAATAGACTCCTCTTTTGCTTTAATTAGTGAGCTTTTTCCTAATCTAACAAATGTTTTTCTTGTTGCTGATCCAAATACATGGAAAGTAGCAGGAGAACGAGTAGCTATATCACTTAAAGCAAATGGCATTGAAGTTAAGCAATTTATGCTTGGGGCAGATGGAGCTCCATTCCATGCAGAATATAAATGGATTGATGTTCTTAGAGAGGCATATTTAAAAGAAATAAATCGCCCTAAAATTGTGGCTGTAGGCTCTGGTACAATCAATGATTTGTGCAAGCGTATGGCAGAGGAAGTAGGAGAGCGCTATGTCGTTATTGGTACTGCAGCATCAATGGATGGATACACAAGCTTTGGTGCAGCTATTACCAAGGATGGGATGAAGCAGACTCTTTCTTGTAAAGCTCCACTTGGTTGTTTGATAGATACAGAAATTGCTGCTGCTGCACCTAAAGAAATGGCTGCTAGTGGCTATGCAGATTTAATAGCAAAGCTTCCAGCAGGAGCAGATTGGATGCTTGCCGATTTAATTGGTTCAGAGAAAATTCACCCTCAAGCATGGGATTTTGTTCAGAAATCCTTGCGCAAAGCATTGTCAAATCCTCAAGGTGTTGCTGCAGGGGATATTGATGAAATTGCTGGTCTATGCAAGGGTTTAATTATGAGTGGCTTTGCTATGCAGGCAATGGGCTCATCACGTCCTGCAAGTGGCACAGAACACCAAATTTCACATTATTGGGATATGGAGGATTTGTGTTTTAATGGTCAGCCTGTATCGCATGGTTTTAAGGTAGGTATTGGAACCTTGGTATCTACTGCAATTTTGGAATACTTGCTTGAACAAGATTTGTCGAACCTTGATATCGATGCTGCTGTGGCACAGTGGTGGCAAAGTTATGATGAACTTAAAGCTGAATTTCCTAAGGTTTATGGCTCACGTGAGGCTCATATTAGAAGAGCGGAAATTGAGATGAAGACAAAATATCCAACTCCAGAGCAGCTCCGTGAGGAATTAGGTGTATTGAAATCTGCGTGGAATGACATTGCTCCAAAGCTACGTATGCAAATTATGCCATATGCTGAGGTTCGCGAATGTCTTCGTATTGTTGGTGCCCCTTATTCTATAGAGCAAATAGGCATTACACCAGAGCGCTTATTTGAAACACTCCGTGGTGTGCCTTATATGCGTAGTCGCTATTTTGGATTAGATTTGCTTTGTCGCATAGGTAAATATTCCGATTTTGAAGTATATCTCAAGCAGATTATGGGAACATAAAAGGATTTCAACCCTTTCTAGTTAAGAGCTTTATTGACAATAGTTTTTACTAGTGCTATATTGCTGAGAGTAGAGATTTTTTTGTGATTATGCTAGCCCCATTTGCTTGACACGTATAACCAAAACTTATATAATTATTTCTTAAAAAAGTCATAATTTTGTGATAATTTAGGATTTGTCTTTAAAATGAATTTTAATAAGCCTTTATTAATCGTGGTTTCAGCTCCATCTGGTGCAGGAAAATCAACTCTATGTAATAAACTATTGGCAGAGTCAGAGAGATTGGTTTATTCAATTTCTTGTACTACACGTAAGCCTCGTGGTCAAGAGCAGGATGGTGTGGCATATCACTTTCTTACAGAAGAGGAATTTGTTGCACGCATAGAGAATGGCGATTTTCTAGAAAATGCAATAGTTCATGGTAATCGCTATGGAACACTTCGTAGTACGGTTGAGCAAGCACTAAAGCAAGGAAAATCTATTATCATGGATATTGATGTTGCTGGTGCCGCACAAGTACGTGACATTATTAATGCACTTCCTGAGCATAATCTAATTCGCGATTCTTTTATTGATATTTTTATTACCGTCCCTTCAATAGAAGAGTTAGAGGCTCGCCTCAATAAGCGTGGTGAGGATGCTCCAGATGTAATCCAAAAGCGTTTAAATAATGCAAAGGGAGAGATTGCCCGTGCAAATGAATATCAGCATATAGTTGTAAATGATGAGCTTGAGCGTGCTTATGCTGAATTGTGTAAAATTTTAGCGGAGGCATCTAAATGAATTTTGTAGTAGGTGTAACTGGTTCAATTGCTGCCTATAAAGCTTGTGAATTGGTTCGTGAGTTTGTTAAAGCTGGGCATGATGTCCGAGTGGTTATGACAAAGAGTGCCTGCGAATTTGTTACCCCCTTAACATTTCGTACACTTTCAAAAAATCCAGTTGCAGTAACTCTCTTTAATCAAGAGGAAGATAATTGGATGCCAGCACATATTGAGTTAGCAAATTTTGCTGATGCATTTGTTATTGCTCCATGCACAGCAAATGTTTTGGCAAAACTAGCAAATGGCATTGGCGATGATGCTCTGACTGCAACCTTTTTAGCATGTACATCGCCTGTACTTGTTGCTCCTTCAATGAATGTGCATATGTGGGAAAATAAATCAACACAAGCAAATGTTGCTTTGCTTGAACAACGTGGTGTTAATTTTGTTGACCCAGAGTCTGGGGATTTAGCTTGTGGTGTTAATGCAAAAGGAAAGCTTCCTGAGCCAGCAAAGATTGCTGCAGTGGCGATTGAATTAGCACAAAAACATAAGGAGTCCAAATAATGGCTGCTCCTTTAACAATTCTTGTACTAGATCCACAACCAACAGCAAATGTTAATGTACGCCAGGTTTTGGGTGATGTTGATAGATTGGTTGTTGTGGTGAAGACAGCATCCCTAGCACGCCATGCACTACAGACAATGCTAGTTGGTGTTTGGATATGTGATATAACCGCACCGGGCGTTGATTTTAAGTCGCTTTTTGCAATAGCGAACTGCACAAATCCAATGCTGCGAATTATATTTACTGGACCTAAGACAGCGAAGCTAAAGGCAGATAATTTGATTACAGCGGGTCGAGGTTCTTGCTTTGTTCCCCGACCTTGGCAGGCTGTTGAATTGAAGAAGGTTGTGAATGATGAGATTCAAAAATATATTGAGTTAACATCAACTACAGGTGGAAAAAAGGTTGTTGTTAAAAATAATCGATCCGTTTCTACTGAACCAGAGAATGAGTTTGTTTCTGAGCGTATGAAGCCTGGTAAAGACATGCTAGGACCAGATCCAACACGTTATACTTTGATAAATCTTATTGGCACAGGTGGAACAGGTAGTGTTTTTCTTGCTCGCGATAAATTCCTTGAAATGGATGTGGCAATTAAGGTTATTAATCCAGATTTGCTTAGTGATCCAGCAGTTATGGCTTCATTTAAGGATGAGGCTCGTATTACAATGCAGTTAAGCCATACAGGTATCCTGCGTTTTTATAATTTTAGTACATATAATGGATGCTACTACATGGTTATGGAGGTCCTTCACGGTAAATCATTACGTGATATTCTAGCCTCTAATGGTCCAATGGATGTGGAAAGTGTGTTGCAGGTTTTGCTTGAAGCTGCACGCCCAATAGATTATGTTCATAGCCATAATGTTATTCATAAGGATTTGAAACCAGAAAATATTGTTATAACTGATGCTGGTGAAGTAAAGATTATTGATTTTGGTACAGCAACGCTTCACAATAAAATACATGAAAATGATGTAATTGTTGGTACTCCTGAATTTATGAGCCCAGAGCAATTTCGTGGTGATATTGTAGGACCTGCTGGAGATATATATGCTTTAGGGATTATTGCATATATGATGTTTACAGGGTGTTTCCCATTCCCCGTTGGCACAAAACTTGATGATTTCTTTATGGGCTTGCGTCCTTCTTTTACAGGTGTTAACTCAGATGTTGCAGCCGTTCTAGAAAAGGCAACAAATTTTGAGCCAGAAGGGCGTTATTCTTCTGCGACAGAATTTGTATACGCTCTAGCTTCTGCTTGCAATTATAGCTTGGGATAATGCTCGTAATTTAGCATTTTGAAAGGTCTTGTTATGAATGGAAAATTAATCACATTTGAAGGTGGAGAAGGTGCAGGAAAAACAACCCAAGCCCGTGAGCTCACAAAGTGGCTTCAAGAATCAGTCGGGTTAAAGGTTATAACAACACGAGAACCAGGAGGAACACCTACTGGTGAGGTTATCCGTCAGCTTTTACAGCATGATTTATCTGGTGAACCTTTGTGTGATGAAACAGAAGCTCTTTTGTTTTGTGCAAGCCGTGCTCAGCTTTGTAAAAATCTAATTGGACCAGCTTTAAAGGATGGTACATGGGTCGTTCTTGACCGCTTTACAGATTCAACATTGGCTTATCAAGGCTATGGTCGAGGCTTTAATGTTGATCAGCTTCGAAATATTAACGATTTTGCAACAGGAGAAGTTAAACCAGATTTAACTATTCTTATTGAAATTTCTGTAGAAGAAGGCTTTTCACGCATATCAAAACGCGGTGATGGTGTAAAAGACCGCATTGAACAAGCTCCATTAGAATTCCATACACGTCTTCATGATGGCTATTTGGAGATTGCAAAACGAGAGCCTGAAAGATTTGTTATTGTTGATGGCTCTCAGTCTTCTGAAAAGGTGCAGGAAGATATTCGAAATATAATTCGCTCACGCTTTGGTCTTGAGGTATAATAATGGAGCTATCAGCCGCCTTTGAAATTGTGCACCGAGCATGGGAAAAGAATCGCCTTCCTCATGCTTTCTTGGTGCTCGGCAATCCACGTGAAGAGGGTAGAAAATTCGCCGATTCTGTCGCTCAGCTGTTGCTATGTGAGAACCGTGATGCTGCTCCATGTGGATATTGTAATTCTTGTTCACTAGTTAAAGAGCATACGCATGTTGATTCAATACATATTGAACCAGAATCAAAGAGCCGTAAAATTGTTGTGGATCGCATTCGTGATGAGCTGATTGAGTGGGCTGTGCGTACTTCATATTTAGGTGGTTGGAAAATTGCGACTATTAGCTTTGCTGATTGTATGAATCAAGAGGCGTCAAATGCTTTTCTTAAAACACTAGAAGAGCCACCAGAAAAGACAGTCTTTTTATTGATTACAAATAATCCTGGTATGCTTCTACCAACAATTATCTCTCGATGTCAGACAATAGATCTAAATACTGGTAAGCAGCCAGTTCCTGCTCAATGGCGAAATAGAGTGGGTGAAATTATGGCACAACATACTATTGCAACAGAATTACGTGCATTTGCAACAGCATCACGTTTTGCAGCTCTTTTTGATGAAATCAAAGGAATTGCAGAAGATCAAGCACAAGAGGAAAAGAAAAGTGCCACAGATTTTAATGTTTCTAAAGATCAGCTTGAGGGATGGATTGGTGCTCGTGCAAAGGAAATGCGCACATATGTCTATCTCGCCTTGAAAGATTGGTATCGTGATTTGCTCGTTGTTGCTTCTGGTGCTACAGACCAAACTTTGTTTTATGAAGAATATCGTGATACATTAACAAAGTTAGGCACAAAGCTTACAACTGATACAGTAATCTCATGTATAAACCAAATTGATGAGTTGATTGTGTATTTGGATGAGCGTCATATTCGCCCAGATATTGCTTTGAATTATTGGTTTGGACGTTTGCGATAATTTTGATAGTAAATCTGAACGTTATACCTGATTACCTTAATTCTATAAAGTAACAATGCCCATTTTGCCATTAAGTGCATCTCACAAGTTTTTTATTTTTCGCATTAGATGTAAATGTATGACTTGGAGGTGATAAATCTCGATGTGCGTTATCCGTCAAGCTGGCATATTCTGTTGTTTTTTATAGTGGTTTTTGCTATATTTATATGCAAAATTTTATCTTTAACTTTTTACAAAAAAATAAAATCTTAGTTTGTATGAAAAAATATCTATATTTTCGAATTCCGATGTTTGTGAGAATCCTTTCTGCCTTTATTCTTGGTATCGGCTTGGGATATTTTTTGTTTCTAAATTCTGAAGCAAAATGGTGTCCTTCTGTAATCAATATTATTTCTCCGTTTGGCAATGTGCTTGTTGCAATGTTGAAGATGATTGTTATACCTATCATCTTCTTCTCGTTGGTTGATGGTGCATCTAATCTGCCTATTAAAAAATTTGGTAAGCTAGGTGGTGGTGTGATTTTATGGTATTTTTGTACCTCATTGTTTGCTGCTGTTTTTGGCTGCTTCTTAGCTATGTGGGTAAATCCAACAATGGATATCTCAACAGCTAAGGAGGCTTTGGAAAGTCAACTATCACAAATTAGTCAAATGCGTGCAGGTGGTAGTGGTAGTGCATCATTTGGTGATTTTTTTGTTTCTTTATTTGTAAATCCATTTGAAGCATTAGCTAATGGAATGTTCTTGCCAATCATTATTTTTGCAATTTTGTTCGGTATCGCATGTCGTGTTGTTGCAGACAAAAATTCTGAAAATTCTGCAGCTATAGATACGCTTTTAACAGTGATAAAGGCGATTTTGAATGCATGCTTTAGAATTATTGATTGGATTCTTGAGTATTTCCCAATCGGTGTTTTCGCATTGACAACAGTAAATTTTGCCAAGTACGGCACAGATTTATTTGGCCCATACATTAGAATTATTGCTGGTGTAGGCTTGGGCGTTTTATTGATGCTTATTGTAATTTATCCATTGTTGATATATGTTTGTACTCAAGTAAATCCATATAAAATTTTGTGGAAGATACGAGAACCAGTGCTTACCGCCTTTATTACTCGTTCTAGTGCGGCAACATTGCCAGTGTCTTTTCAGGTTGCTACAAAGGAGTTTCGTATTAAGAATGAGTTATCAAGCTTTTCTTTGCCATTAGGTGCTACAATTAATATGGATGGAGTATGTATTCATCTTCCAATATTTGCAATTCTTGCAGCGAATATTTTTGGTTTGCCACTTACATCTTTAACTTTGTTTGGACTTGTTGTTTCTATTGTATTTGCGTCAGTTGGTGCTGGAGGAATTCCAGGAGGCTCTGTATTCTTGCTGTTTATGGTGCTTGGTAATATGGGGTTAGATGAGTCACAAACTATGCTTGTTGCTGCATTGGCATTAGGTATCAATCCAATTTTGGATATGCTTGAAACAGCATGTAATGTGGCAGGTGATAATGTTTGTAACTATATTATTGCAAAACGTAATAATATGTTCGAATAGAAAAGTCGCAAAAAAATCTTATGGCTAAAAAATCTAAGCTTATAGGTGTACTACTTTTATTGTTAGCCGCTTTTGTGTGGGGTTTTGCTTTTACTGCCCAGCGTAAGGGTATGGCTAATCTTACTCCAGCACAATTTATTGCAATTCGTTTTGTTCTAGCGGGTGTTTTATTAATGCCAGTAGTGGCTTTGTCAGACCGCCTTGGTCGTGTCAATTGCCATTGCTATTGGAAGGCATGGAAGGACAAGCGTTTATGGCTTTATGGTTCACTCTGTGGCTTGTTTCTTGGTGTGGCAAGCTTACTTCAGCAATGGGGATTGGTTGATGCCTCTGCTGGTAAGGGTGGTTTCTTAACAGTACTATACATCATTGGAGTCCCTATATTGGGAATATTTTGGGGACGTAAGACGACGCCGTTGTTGTGGGTGGCTGTTGCATTGGCTCTAGTTGGATCATATTTCCTTTGTGCTTCTGATGGTCTAGGAGGCGGTATTGAATGGTGTGATATTTTGCTAATCCTTTGTGCTGTTGTTTTCTCTTTCCATATTTTAGCAATAGATCGGTTTATTGTTAGTATCGATGCAATTCGAGCATCGGTAGTTCAATCATTAGTGACAGGTGTTGTAGGATTTTGTGTTTCGTTTATGCATGGAGAAACATGGACACTAAACGGAGTTTATGGGGCAGCGATTCCTATTTTATATTGTGCGATTTGTTCCTCAGGAATAGGTTATACTTGTCAGCTTTTAGGACAGAGAAGTGTGCATCCTGTAGTTGCTTCATTGTTAATGAGCCTAGAGTCAGTTTTTGCAGCAATTGGTGGCTATTTTGTATTAGGTGAAAAACTTAGCACTAACGAATTACTGGGTTGCGTAATAATTTTTGTAGCTGTAATTCTTGCTCAAATTCCTTACAAAAAAGCAAAAAATAATAACAAATAAATTCTATTTCCTAATCCGATAGGAATGATGTCATTATGAAAAAGTTTCTTTCCCTACTTTCTTTTCTAAGTTTAATGATAACTGTTAAGGCCAATACACTGGATGGACCTCCTACTGGCATGTATTCAAATAATAGTGGAGGATTTGATGCTGCTAATGTATTTTTGTCTTCATCTGGCTATGGATTTTTACGGATGAGCTTTGGTGGAGTTGGAGGAACTTGGGAAGTCTTTGAAAAAGGCGAAAATACATTTGTTCATATGCATTTGTTTGATATAGTTTCGTCCAATAAAAGGATAAAAGAGAATTCCGCACTATTTGTTTATGAACAATCTAGTAAAAGTCTAAATTTAGCCGTGGTTGCAGATTCTTTAGAAATTGCTATGAAGGAGTATGAAAAGCAATCGAAATCATTGAAATTTTCTAGAGAGAAAGTTTTTGGCTTTGTCTCAAAAGAAATCCCACAGCATATTGAGGAAGTAGTTGTCAATTTTCCTGCAGAATTAGAGCGTGCTCGATTTCGAGTAAAATATTATGCAGAGCAAAAAGCTGCAGAGGAAGCTAGATTAAAAGCAGAGCAACCAATCTATGAAGAATGTTTGAAAAAGATTAGCGAAGATCCTCAGTATGTTTTATCTATTCAATTTAAATTTTATCAAAAAGGGGATTCTGCTGATTTTCTAATTGGACGCATTAAACCTTCTCCAGAATCTAGGGCTGTTACTGATGCTTTAAAAAACAAGGATATAGTTTTTCCCGAGGAAGTGCTCATGAAGTTCTTAGAAAGATTCGAGTGGGACCGTTGTTTTTATGTTATAAGACCTATTTTCTCACGTGATGAGCTCTCTGAAGCTTCTCGCCGTAAATTACACCCAAGAATGCAAGAATTCTCAAGAAATACTAGTAACGATATTGCAAGAGAATTTTATGAGCATAAAAATACTCCAATCGATCTTCTTAAAGAAGCTTGTGAATGGAAAATAATTTCTTTAAGATATCTTGAAGAACGGGAGCGAGCATTAAAGAATTCCATAGATGACGATGTTTTAATGCCTAATGAGTCAAAATAAATGCTAGAGAGTAGTGTGTAAATTATTTCAGTTTGCTTTTGTCAAACGTTTTATGATAAAATTTTTCTAAATAAACAAACCTTTCTATTGATTAAGAGGAATTTATGAAAACTATATCTGAAACACTTCAAACACCAATTGTTGCTGAATATGATGTGATAGTTGTTGGTGGTGGACCTGCTGGCTTTGCTGCAGCTGTTTGTGCTGCACGTGAGGGTGCAAAAACATGTATAATTGAGCAATGTGGTGGCATTGGAGGAGTTGCAACTTCTGGCTTGATGAGCCATTGGACTGGTAATACACAAGGTGGCTTCTATGAGGAAATTCTTCAACGTTCTGCAGAAAAGCCTGAGCTTAGACAAACGATTCATCCAGAAAAACTTCATGGTGTAATGTTAGAAATGCTCCTAGAAGCAGGAGTCGAGGTGCGTTTATACACATTTGCTGTTGCTCCAGTTATGGATGAAAATAAAATTATTGGCGTTGTGGTAGAAAGCAAATCTGGTCGCCAAGCTTTGATGGGTAAGGTTGTCATTGATGCAAGTGGTGATGGTGATATTGCAGCTAGATCAGGAGCTGAGTATCAGCTAGGTCGTGAGGGTGACGGAGTTATGCAGCCAATGACTTTGATGTTTAAGGTCGGTGGAGTAGATTACGATAGAGCGATTTTCCCTGGTTCATTTGAGTCTTTAGTAGATGTTCCTGCTGGAGAAATTCAATCTTTAGCCCGTGCAAATTTGCCAGCACCAGCAGGGCATGTGCTCCTTTATAAGTCAACTCTCCCTGGTGTTGTTACTTGCAATATGACAAATGTAATCAATGTGGATGGTACAAAGTCAGAAGATTTGACTAAGGCCCAGCTTACTTGTCGTAAGCAAATCCCTCTGATTATTGATTTTCTAAGAAAATATGCTCCTGGTTATGAAAATTGCTATCTTCATTCTGCAGCAGCCCAAATAGGTGTTCGTGAAACACGCCATTTTAAGGGTCTCTATACACTTACAGAGGATGACATTATGGAGGCAAAGGTTTTCCCAGATTGGGTTGTTACTAGAGCTCATTTTAACTTTGATATCCATAATACAAAGGGTGCTGGACTGGATGAAAATGGTTGTCAGCACAAGTTTAGTCAGCCTAAAGGGTATACAATTCCTTATGGTTGCTTTGTTCCAGAGAAGGTTGATGGACTTTTATTTGCTGGCAGAATAATTTCTGGTACACATAAGGCTCATTCTAATTTCCGTGTTATGCCAATATGTGCAAATATGGGTCAGTCCGTCGGTGTAGCTGCAGCAATAGCAGTTAAGCGTGGTATTGCAGTTCGTGATGTTTCTGTTGCTGATATCCAGGCTCGTTTAATAGAATTGGGTGTAGAAGTATAATTATAACTAATTCTAAATCAAATATTTATAAGGCAGTAGGATGTATTTGTTGTCCTACTGCTTTTTTGTTAAAATAGTCACTACTTTACGAATATTAAAATCCTTTGATTCTAGGCATACACATAAATAGGGTGAAAGAGTAGACCGCAAAGTTTGCATTTTGCTCATAGAGACTAAAAGATAGAGATTATTACATGTTTTTTATATTAGATGAAAACATAAGCTATCATATTAAATATGTTGACGAAATATGCCATTTTTTGATAAACTAATTGGCAGTTCTTAGGAGAATTTTTTTTATAAAATTATTTTCATACTCACATAGAATTAGTTTAAGGAAAAAACATGAAAAAAATTAATATATTTTCAGTTAGCGTTGTTATAGCTTGTTTGTTTGCAACAATAATGAATTCCAATGCTCAGGAATTTGGTGTTGCGAAAGAGAGTGGATGGGGTGTTTCTGCTTCGATCGGTGCACAGTTTACTGATAATCGTGATCAAGTTGATGATACTGTTCCTTTAAAGGATGGCACTTATCTTCAGAAAGAAGATGATACAGATTTAAATATTGGCTTAACTATTTCATATGAGCGTGTAATTGAGAACCGCTATAAATTGTATTTTGATTACTCTCCAACATATGTTTATCATGATAATCCACGTGATGGAACAGAGGAAGATGCTCTTGATCATTCAGTAAATGCTCGTATGGAGTTTAGTCCTGGAAGAAGAACATATGTAAAGATAACAGAGAGATATTGGTGGAGTGGTAATAAGAATTGGTACTTTGCTGATGAAGATATTTATGATTCTTCAATAACAGAGGTTGATGATTTCAATGATAAGTATTATGAGAATCGTCTAACAGCACATCTTCAGTACAATTTCTCACAAAAGAATTTTATGCTACTTGATGGCTTGTGGCGTATTCGCCGTTATGATGATAGCGAGGTGGCAGAAGATAATGATGAGGATGAGTATAACCTACGTATGGCAATTATGCGTAGCCCAACACGTTATTATTCATTAGGTTTCTTTGGTGAGTATACATCCTTTGATCGAGAGAGCAGTGTTGAAGAATTTGATTTTGGTGTTGATTATGTTTCTTTAGGTATTCAGACAACAATCGATTTCTTTGCAGATGAAAGCTGGGTTTTGAATGCTTCCTCTGGCTACAACATCATGGAGTATGAGGATGAGACAATGGAAGACAACGATATGCTTGGTGATTCTCGCATCGAGTTAGTTGTTCATCAGAAAGAGAAGCTTCGTGGTAAATTCGGTTTCCGCTATAGCAAGGATTATGCTTCCGTTTATCCATATTCATCTGAGAAGAATACAACACTTTATGGTTCCGTTTCACGCATTTTGGGCAGAAACAATGACTATATCGTTGGTGCAGATTTAGAGTATCGTATGAGAGATTATGAGCTTGATGATTTGGATCCAGATGTTTTGGCATATCGTGAATCTATTGGTCTAGTAAATACAGATGCTAGTCGTGATAGTGTCTATTTGAGACTATATTTAAATGCTCGTTTATCTAAGAGCTGCCGTGCAACAATGTTCTACTCATACGAAGAAGTGGATACCGATGTTTCTACAACAAAGAATTATGACGAGAATGTTTTCGGCATTAAATTAACCTACGATTTTCTTTAATTAATGTTTGCTAGTTAAGTAGAATAATTTAATTTTGAATTATTCTAGCTTAATTTTTGGGTTACCGCCGGCATAATTTTCATCCGGCGGTTTTTATGTAAAAAAACGAGAGCTTTTTATGACACAGAATAATGCACCAGTAGATCAAAAAGATGCACAACAAACAATTCAAGAGGATTCAGTTCATTTTCTTGATTATTGGCAGATTTTGTATTCTCGCAAAGAAATTGTGATTGCTATTACGCTTGTAATGTTCTTTGCTGGTATTTTTATTACTCGCCAAATGCCTAATGTTTATCAGTCAAGCACACTTATTGAAATACAACGTGAAACACCAAGTCTTGATGTCTATGGTCAAACCTATGTGCGCTATGATCCAATTTTCTTAAAGACTCAATTTGAAATCATTCGTTCAGATCCAATTATCGAAGAGGTTGTTCGTAATTTGCACTTAGATGATGATTTAGGTGATGCATATGGTTGGACAGGTAAATTTACTCCGGCAATGGTTTTTGAAAAGACCGTTGGTGTTGTGCAACGTAGCTTGACACTTGATATTGTGCGCGATACACAGCTTGTTCAAATCACAGTAAAAATGAGTAAGCCAGAAAAGCCACAAGGCGAAGCAGCTAAGATGGCAACGCGTATAGCAAATGAGATTGCTAATGTTTTTACAATTTGGAATCAAAATCGCTCTCGTGAGGTTAAGGAGCAGGGCCTAGAAACATTGAAAGCAGAAATTCTCGAGGTAGAAAATTTAATTTCTAAGCAAGAGGATTTGCTTTCTGAGATGCGTACAAAAGAAAATATTACGGTTGTAGGTGAGGTTGATACAGGTACCACATCAATTCGTAGCCAGATTGTTAATATAAATTCTCAATTAGAGCAAGCAGAAATAGATGCTAATACAAAGAAGTACAAGTATGAAAGCTTTAAGAAGCTTCCTCTTAATACAGCTATCGCAACACTTGTTTCTAGCTCAACATATGGCGGAGGAGAGCTTCTTGTTCCTCTTGTACGCGAGCTTGGTCAGCTTGAGGCAACAGCTTCTGCAAATGAAAAGGCTGCGCTTGGACCTAATCATCCAGAAATGCTACGCATTAATGAGATGATGAACCAAATTAATGGAAGAATTAAGGCTTGTGTTGATGATGTAACTGTTGCTTACAAAATGGATTATGACCAAGCTGTTGCACGTGTTAATCAGATTAAGGCTCGTCTAGCTGCACTAGAAAAACGTGAAAAAGAACTTTCTACTGGTGTTTCTCTTGATTTTGAAAGAAATCTAACAGAGCTAAAAACACTTAAAGATCGTAAAATTTTCCTAGAAAATAATTTAATGCAAGAGCAAATGAAGTTAAAGGCTTCTACAACTAGTGTTGAAATAATTCAGCCTGCAAAGACTGATGAGGTTCCTTCTCCAGTAAGCCCAAATTTTGCTCTAAATGTAATTTTAAGCTTGGTTGCTGGTTTATTCTTTGGTGTTGTTATTGCAATTTTTGTTGAGTATTTGGATACAACAATCAAAAATGTAGATGATGTAGAGAAGTATGTCGGCTCATCAGTTCTTGGTGTTGTTCCTCAGCAAATGAGAAGCTTGAATGATGCACATGCTCGCCCTAGCCAAAAGGAAATTTATCGTATTTTGCGTATGAATTTGAAGTCATCACAAAAGTTAGCAGATGGAAAGACTATTATTGTTACTTCTGCTGGTGCTGGTGAGGGTAAGTCAATGACATCGTTTAACCTTGCATATGTTTGTGCAGAGGTTGGTGAGAAGGTTCTATTGATTGACGGAGATATTCACCGCCCACGTCAACACCATATTATGGGTAAGCAAGCAACACCAGGTCTAATTAACATAATTGTTGGTGAGGTTGGTGTTGATGAAGCTCTTCATGAGGAGGTTTTCCCTAACTTTGATTTTATTCCTGCTGGTCGTATCGCAAGTGCAAATGTATATGGTTTGCTTGATACAGATGAAGCACGTGATTTGTTTGTAGAATTAGCAAATCGCTACGATAGAATTATTGTTGATGCTCCTCCTATGGTTGGTGTTTCTGATACCGCACAGGTTGTTCGCCTTGGTGATGCTACAATAATGGTTGTTCAGCACCGTAAGTATCCTCGTGATTTGTATTCTCGTGCTAGAAATATGGTTGTAAGTATGGGTGGCAATCTTATCGGTGTTATCCTCAATAATGTTAATACAAATCGTGACTATTCTTCATATTACTACAAGCATCAGTACTACTATTATAATAGCTATGGACGCTATGGCTATGGTTATGGTGGATATTCTAGCTATACATCTGAAGAGTCAGATAACGAAGATGTACGTAAGCATGGGCGTAAGAGAAATAGCTAATTTGCAAAGGGGATTTACTATTATGAATAATCTTAAGTATATTACATCTATATCCGTGTTGTTATTTTCTATATTCATTTCAGGATGTTTTTTTTCTAATGGCGGAATGAATTATGACAATCCTTCTGCATGGCGTCCACAAATTCCATCAGAAATTGGTCACACAATAAAAGGTGCTGCTCGTACTCTCCGCACTGATGATACTGTGCTAATAACAATAACACCTGGAGCTCTTCAAGCTTCAACAATAGAAGATATTATCGATGCAAGTGGTATGGTTACTCTTCCTCTAATCGGTGAGTTTTCTGTTGGAGGGCTTACAACTTCTGAGGCAGAAAAGAAAATTAGCGATGCCTATGTAAAAGGTGGCTTGTATAAAAATGTTACTACAACAGTTGTCTGCCGCAATGAAGTCCAAAGCAGTGTTGTTTATATTTCTGGTGCCGTAAATAAAAAGGGGGCAATCCCTTATATTGATGGTATGACTCTTCGTATGGCTATTGTAACAGCTGGAGATAGAACACCTTACGCAAGCACAGATGTTAGAATTACACGTGATGGAAAAATTTCAAAGCATAATATTGGCCGAATAGAAAATAATAAAGAAATTGATCCTGTTCTAAAGCCCAATGATATGATTGAAGTTCAAGAGCGTTGGCTATAATTTACAAACAACCAATATTTAGGTGATACAATGGGGAAACATGCTTCCCGCATAGATAAATTAATACGTCAGGTTATTATATGCTTATTCCTTGTTGTAGGCATTTTTGGCCTTGTTTATTCTTATAAGTGTATTCGAGCCCAGTCTATCTATGCAAAAGTAAAATATGGAGTAACTTGTCCATTGTTTTTGAAGCCTTCAATAACAGCAAGTCAAGAGCTTTGGGATTTGCATGATATTGCAAATACAATATATCCTCATAATTATTATTTAAATTCATATGTTGCCCGTGAGGCAATAGAATTAGCTAAAGCATCAACAAATAACCCAGATATTTCTTTTGAGGAGTTTAATCTTTTAGCTCGTAAGGCTTTGTTTTATTCAAAGCTAGCTGTTGATGTTAATCCATATGATGAAGAATCTCGCTTTATGTATCAAGAAGCATTAGTCTTAAATGGAAAAATACAAGAGGCTGTTGAGTATTGGGAAAAAATTGTTGATTTAGAATATTGGAATAAAGCTAACCATGTAATAATGGCTGAGCTTTATTTAAAATCTAATAATATTTCTTTGGCTGTGGGTGAGCTTCCTCATATTCCAAATTCAGAGTTGAAGACTAAGCTTTTAAAGTATAAAAAACTCTTTGATAGGCGAGCAAAAAGTAATAATTTGAATAAATAATTGGAGATTGTTTTATGTGTGGTATTGCTGGTTTCTTTGGCCCTAATGCAGGTGCAACTGTTAAGCAAATGACAGATATTATGACATATCGCGGTCCAGATGATGCAGGTCTGTATGAAGGTGAAGGTTTTGCTTTTGGTCAGCGCCGCTTAAGTATTATTGATTTGTCTAGCGGTCATCAACCAATCTTCAATGAGGACAAGAGTATAATTCTTGTTTGTAATGGTGAAATTTATAATAGCCCAGAGCTCCGTGATGAACTAAAATCTCGTGGTCATGGATTTGCCACTTCTACTGATGTTGAAGTGATTCTCCATCTTTATGAGGAAATGGGAGAGAAACTATTTTCACGTCTTCGTGGTATGTTTGGCTTTGCTCTTTGGGACTCAAGAAAGCAACGCCTATTGATGGGCAGAGACCATATGGGACAAAAACCTTTATTCTTTGCAAATGCTAATGGATGCTTTGCTTTTGCTTCAGAGGTTAAGTGTATTTTGACATCAGGTATTGTTGAGCGCAAGCCAGATTTGGAAGCTCTTTGGCATTATATGTCATTAAGATATATTCCAGATGATCGTTCTCTATTTGAAGGTGTAATCAAGCTCCAGGCTGGACATTATGCAATTTTTGAAAAGGGAAGTGTTAAGGTTGAACAATATTGGAAGCTTGATACCTTTAAGAATAAGAGAACTGGCTCTGAAAAAGAGTTAACAGATGAATTGGATAATATTCTTTTAGATTCTGTTAAAACACATTTGTTGAGCGATGTCCCAGTCGGAACCTTTTTAAGTGGTGGTATTGACTCAAGCTTGATAACAGCAATGACTGCCAAAATCACTGGCAAACCTTTTCATACCTTTTCAATTGGTGTTAAAGAGCAGGATATCAATGAACTCCCTTGGGCAAGAATGGTGTCAGATCAATATGGGTTGATTGCAAGAGAGGAAATTGTTGAAGCAGATATTATTCACAAGATCCCTGAGATGATTTTCCATATGGATGAACCATCTGATCCTTTTGGTGTAGGCGTATATCTTGTAAGCCAGGTTGCAGCAAAGGATGTTAAGGTTGTTTTGAGTGGTGACGGTGGTGATGAAAATTTTGCTGGCTATGACCGCTTTGCAGGACAAAAGCTTGCAGGCTATTATTCCATTATTCCAAAATGCATTCGCAAGCATATTTTTGGCAAAATTTTCAATATGGTGCCTGAATCTTTTGGCTACAAGAGTATTGCTTCAAAGCTTAAGTGGTTGAATGATATGTCATTTTATACAGAAGGTGAGCGCTATGCTCGTAGCATGAGTTTCTTGCGCTTTACTGATGAAACAAAGGAGGCTCTATTTACTCCTGAAGCAATGAGTAAAATTGCTGATAGTGATTCAGTTGGCAAAATTTTACACTACTTTAATTCTTCTACTGCTGATGAGCTTCTTGATAAGATGCTTTATACAGATTTGATGACGCGTATGCCAGATCATCTGTTAGCTATCTCTGACCGTATGAGTATGGCTCACTCAATTGAGATTCGCCCACCTCTAATTGACTATAAGGTGACAGAATTTGCTGCATCTTTACCTTGCGACATGAAGCTTCGCGGCCGTGATAAGGGTCTAAAATATTTGCTTCGACAGGTTGCTGCTCGTTATATGTCTCGTGAACTAATTGATAGACCAAAACAGGGCTTTGGTTTCCCAATTGCACGTTGGTTACGCACAGATTTGGCTGTATTTTTGCAAAAGTTGTTTGCTGAGTCTCGCTTTGTTGAACTTGGTATATTTAATCAGGCAGAGATTGATCGCTTGGTTAATGAGCATATCTCTGGCAAGGCTGATCATAATTTCCGCCTATGGATTTTATTAAATCTAGAGATTTGGTATCGCATGTGCTTTGAGGGAGCTTCTGTTTCTGAAATGCAGGTATTTATTGATCAAAGATTAAAATAATTCTTTGACATTTAGGTATCAAATATTCAGCTTTTTTCAGCATCAGAGTCTTGCTTTGTTTTCTATGGTGCTGAAAGAATTTTCGCATTTTCTGGTGTTGTATGCATTATGATGCCTGTACGACGATGTGAAAGATTAATCTTTTAAAGAATCTTCTCTTTTTTAGCAAGAATTTTTGTAAATACTTTTCTAGCAAGTGCATGCATCTGCTAAAGGCGTTGATATTCTCTGGTTTTTTTGAGTTATGGATATGTGGTTATGTGTGAACTGCCATTGGCGAAGCATATAGCCTTAGAAGTTTTTTTGTAATCGCATTGGTCTTATAGTAGCAATTGAGACTTTTTCTCCTATTACAAAAAATCAATGACATACTAACGAATCATTTTCGCATAAGAAATTGGACCATTTATGCGACTTTAAATCTATGGTGAAAAAACATAGGTGTCCATTATTTTGCATTGATTATATTTATGGTTTTGGAGTATAATATAGTCATGTGGAATATTTAAAGAAATAGGAATAATATATGTCATTTAAGTTGAAAAAAACGTTGGGATTGGTTGATGTGTTTTGCATTGCTATAGGGGCAATGATCTCAGCAGGTATCTTTTTGCTTCCAGGCGTCGCTTTTTCTCATATTGGACCAGCAATTATTTTCTCATATATTGTTGGTGGTTTGCTAGCAACACTCGGTATTCTTGCAGTTCTTGAGTTGGCAACGGCAATGCCACGTGCTGGTGGAATTTATTATTTTACCACAAGAAGCTTAGGCCCATTAGCAGGAACAATATCTGGAGTGCTTAACTGGTCTGCATTATCTCTAAAGAGTGCTTTTGCTATTTATGGCATGAGTCAAATTATTCATATTTATGTGCCATCAATAAATCCTGTTTGGTGTGGAGTCTTTATTACGATATTTTTCTTAATAATAAACTTACTTAGTACCGCCGCAGCAGCATGGGCTGAGCGCATAATGGTATTCTTTTTGCTAGCTATTATGGTCATATATGCAGTATTGGGTTTTTCGTATGTTCAACCAGCAAGATTAACACCAATCTTTTTTGAGGGGAAGAATTTTATTGATATTTTTAAGGAAGCAGGCTTTATATTTGTTGCATTTGGTGGCTTGCTTGGTGTTATTAGTGTTGCCGAGGAAGTTCGCCAGCCAGGAAGAAGTTTGCCACTTGGAATATTGTGGGGACTTTTAGTTGTTACGATTCTTTATGGCCTATTAATGTATGTTACAATTGGACTTGTTCCTGCAGATCAATTAATGGGGTCTCAAGAGCCTCTTGCTCAGGCAGCAAAAATACATTATGGGGGCATAGGTTATTGGATATTGACGATTGGTGCAATTTTGGCATTTGTTACAACAGGTAATGCCGGAATTATGGGAGCTGCTCGTTATCCTGTTGCCTTGGCTCGTGATGGCCTTATGCCAAAACGATTTGCAGCAGTTATGGGGAAAAATGATATTCCAGTTCCTGCTCTTTTACTTACTGGTAGTTTAATGGTGGGCGTTCAGTTTTTAAATCTAGAGCATCTAGTTCAGGTTGCATCAACGGTTGTAATTTTGTCATATATTTTGACAAATTCTGCTGTTCTAATTTTGCGCGAGAGTGGTGTGCTTAATTATCGTCCTTCTTTTAGGACGCCTCTTTATCCAGTTGTTCCATTGCTATGCATATTGCTTTTTAGTCTTCTGATTTTGAGAATGGGTAGTACATCAATACATTTGGCATTGCTAATCGTATTGGGTAGTGTTGTGTTATACTATGCGTATGGTCGAAATATCCGCCGCGATACAGCATTTACTCATTTGCTTGGCCGCTTAACGCAAAATGAAATAGTAACAAGTGAACTAGAAAGAGAGCTTCGTGATGTGGTTCGTTCTCGTGATGAATTTGAAACAGATGTTTTTGATGAGTCAGTTGAGAAGTCTCCAGCTATGGTTTTGAAGAATTGTCGCTCTGTGCGTGAATTGTTTGGTATTGCAGCAGATGTTTTCTCTCAATATACACAGCTCTCAGCAAGAGATTTGCATGAGCTTTTGATAAAGCGAGAGCGGATGGCAAGCACAGTAATTACGCCAGGTGTTGCTGTACCACACATTACATTGCCAGCAGAAAAGAATCTTTTTGCGATGCTTTTAGTAAAGGTAGAAAATGGTGTTAATTTTTCTAGGAATGCTATGCCAGTTGAGACGGTTGTTTTTTTAATCTGCTCACCAGATGAGAAAAATCGTCATATTCATAGTTTAGCAATGATTGCACAAGCAATTCTAGATCCAGATTTTACAAAGAGTTGGAAAAAAGCCCATACATCTCAACAGCTCAAGGATGTTTTTCTTCTTGCAAAGCGTATGAGATCAAACCGTAAATAATGTTTCATAATGCCCTATAACTAGATACAAACTATTGATTATTTACACATAGAGGAGAAATTAAATATGGCAGATGATAAAAATAAATATAGGTATCGCAAAAGAAACAAAAATCCATCAACTAGTGCAACTGGTGAGCGTGCGTTGTCAGTGCAAATTACTGGTGAAGAAGCTACTATTACAGGAACGGTAGAGCGAGTTACTTTCCATAATGAAGATACCAATTATACCGTCATACAATTGCATCTTGATGGTGCTGGGGTTAATGGACTTCGCGAGGTAACGGTTGTTGGTAAATGTATGACAATATGGGAAGGGGAAAGCATTAAAGCGGTTGGCAGCTGGATTCGTCATGCACAATATGGGTTACAATTTAATGCTACTAGCATATCTCACTCGTCACCATCATCACCAGCTGGTATTATAAGGTTTTTATCAAGTGGCGTAATACGTGGAGTAGGACCGGTTAATGCAAAACGCATTGTTGATTATTTTGGTGCAGAAACTCTTAATATTCTTTCAAATAATTCTGCAAGATTAGAGGAAATTCCTGGTATTGGAAAGGTCACCCGTCAGCGTATAAAAAAATCATGGGATGAACAGGCTGGTATGCGAGATGTTATGATTTTTCTGCAAGCCTGTGGAATTGGGGCAAGTACTGCTGCTAGAATCTATAAAAAATATGGCGATAATACAGAGGCTTTGGTTCGAGAAAATCCTTATCGCCTTTGCTATGATATTTGGGGAATAGGCTTTAAAAAGGCAGATGCAATAGCGTTAAATTTAGGGATAGAGAAGCATTCTCCATTGCGTGCGGCAGCAGGTATTTTCTTTGTTCTTCGTATGGAGGCAGAGGAAGAGGGGCATATCTATTGTGAGGAACCAGAGCTTTTACTAAAGGCTGAGGCTTACCTTGGTATACCAATGGAAATTCTTGTGGAATCACTTTCTCAGCTTGTTTCGAATGGGCAGCTTATACGTAATGATGGAAAGCTATATCTAAGAGATTTATATGTTGCAGAGACTCGTGTTGCAGAATACATTTCTCAGCTTTTGGTTGCTCGTTCTCCGTTTGGTAATATTGCCATTGATGCAGCAATTAAATGGGCAACAATCCGTTGTGGTTTTGAACTATCAGTAATGCAGCATAACGCATTAGGAATGGCTTTGGGGTCTAAGGTTTCTATAATCACAGGTGGTCCTGGTGTTGGTAAAACAACTATTATTCGCTTGCTTTGCGATATTTGGTCAGCAAAGAAAGCAAAAATTTCTTTAGTTGCACCTACTGGGCGTGCAGCACGGCGAATGTCTGAATCAACCCAAAGAACAGCTAGTACGATTCATCGCCTATTGAAATATAATCCTCAAAAGGATAAATTTGAATATGATGCAACAAATAAACTAGAGAGTGATGTTTTTATCCTTGATGAATCTTCAATGATTGATGTTGTCTTAGCTGCTGATTTCTTCTCCGCAATACCTCCACATGCGATTTTGGTGCTTGTTGGTGATATAGATCAGCTTCCAAGTGTTGGGCCAGGTAATGTTTTGCGTGATTGTATAGACTCGGGCCTGATACCATGTACAAAGCTTGATGTCATTTTCCGTCAGCAGAAGGGTGGAGCAATAATTCAAAATGCTCACAATGTCAATCAAGGTAAGCCATTTGAACCACAGCCAGAAGATTGGCGAGATACTGATTTCTTCTATATTAAATGTTCTGAACCAGAGAAAACCGTGGCGTTACTCCGTGAATTGGTAACAAATCGTATCCCAATGCGGTTTGGTGTGTCTCCATTGGAAGATATTCAGGTGCTTACTCCAATGCGTAAAAATACCCTTGGAGCAGAAAATTTAAATAGTGTTCTCCAAGAGTCATTAAATCCACATGGCCCTGCATTACAGAAGCTCGGACACTATTTCCGTGTTGGTGATAGAGTTATGCAAATTCGTAACAACTATGATAAAGATGTTTTTAATGGAGATATCGGTTTTATTAATAGTGTTGATCTAGAAACAAATAAACTGTCTGTCGATTTTGATGGTAGGAATGTGGAGTATGATTTAACGGATTTAGATGAGATTATGCATGCTTATGCCACATCTATTCACAAATCACAAGGTAGCGAATATCCAGTTGTTGTAGTAGTGTTGAGTAATCAGCATTATGTGTTATTACAACGAAATTTGCTTTACACCGCAATTACTCGAGGCAAGAAGCTTGTTTGTGTGCTTGGAGAGCCTCCAGCGGTATCTAGGGCAATCCGAAATTTTGTTGTCCAAAATCGTAGAACAACCCTTCGCTTGCGTCTTGTTCAGGCTCTAAATAGTTGATTGTACAATAAAATTTTAGTGGTTAGTATTTGAAAAATGAGATTTACAGAATCGTTTGTAAAAAAATATCAAGAGAAGCAGAACAATAGTAAGAATAATCTTAGTAACACAGGTGTAGATGTCGTTTCTAATGTTGTTTCTCGCAAGGTTCGTATTTTAGGTGTAGATACCTCTCTACGATCCACAGGTCTTGGTGTAATAGATGTTGATGGAGTAAAGGTTACCCATGTGGCGTGCACTAATATTCCTAATCCAGCAAAGCGTTCTTTACCTAATTGTTTGAAGCAAATTCATTCTGTACTTGATGAATATATCCGCACATATCAGCCTGATGAGGTGGCAATTGAAGGTGTGTTTTATGCTCGAAATTTAAAGACGACACTTATCTTGGGCGAAGCTCGAGGAGTTGTTATTTGCTGCTGTGCCGAGCATAATCTCCCAATATATGAATATTCGCCTAAAAGAGTAAAACAAGCGACCACAGGCACAGGTACAGCCATTAAGGAACAGATGCAACGTATGATTGCTGCTCAGTTAGCATTAGATTTCCTTCCACAAGAGGATGCTGCAGATGCATTGTCCATTGCATTATCACATTCCCATGCTCGTTTAGGTGTATCTCCTGGTAGTAGGATAGACTAGTTAAAGGTGCTGTTTTACAAGACGAAAAATAGAGATTTGCTTGCAACTAGTTGCTTTTTCTTTAAATGGCGATTTTGCCTCCTTGGGCTATAAAATTGTGCATATTTTTTTTAAGTTGTTTGCTGTTTGAGTCACAAAAGCATCTTAAACGTTTATTATTCAAGTGCATCATACTATTGGTTTGTTGCCAGTGTTCAAAACAATACGATAAAAATATTGTGTTAATTACACAAATCCTTATGTTTGGAGAAGGTAAACAAGCCTGTTTTACGTATTTTGTTCTTGCAGTATCTAAATTGTTAGTGGTATAATTTTTACTATTAATAAAACATTTTTTTAGTTTTTTTTATTGATAAAAAATAGGTTAAATATTATGTCTAATTTTCCAATTGATACTTTGAGTGGTATTGACCCGGTCAGTATTCCTGATTTTATGTCGCGAGAGGGGATGCGTGCTCTCCAGCTTACAAAGTTAAAGAAACTTGTAAAAACCTGCTACGAGCGTGTTCCTTTAACACGTCGTCGTATGGATGAAAAAGGTGTTAAGCCAGAGGATATTAAGTCTTTAGAAGATATTAAGCTTCTGCCTTTTATGATGAAAACAGATTTGCGCGATGAATATCCAACTGGGCTTGCTGCTGCACCTATGAGTGAAATCGTTCGTTTTCATTGCTCAAGTGGAACTACAGGTAAGCCTATCGTTATTTGTAACACAAAGAACGATATTGAGGTTTGGACAGATGGCGTTGCTCGTGCCTTAGCAATGGACGGAATCGGAAAGGATGATATTCTTCAGGTTTCCTATGGCTACGGTTTGTTTACTGGTGGATTGGGCTTGCACTATGGCGGCGAGCTACGTGGTTGCTCTGTGCTTCCTACATCTGGAGGCAACACAGAACGTCAGCTAATGCTTATGCGTGATTTGGGTGTAACAGCAATCGCTTGTACTCCAAGCTATTTCATTCACTTGATGGATGAAGCTCAGAAGAAGGGTATTGATTTCCGTAGAGATATGAAGCTTAAGCACGGTATTTTTGGTGCTGAGCCATGGACTGATGAAATGCGTGAACGCATTGAGCGTGAGACAGGTATTGAGGCTCACGATATTTATGGTTTGACAGAAATCTCTGGTCCAGGCGTTGCTTCAAGCTGTGGATGTCATGTTGGCCTTCATGTTTTCGAGGATCATTTCTATCCAGAAATTATTGACCCAGATACACTAGAACCATTGCCTGATGGTGAGTGGGGCGAGCTCGTTTTCTCAACCCTTGACCGCACCGGTACTCCAATGCTACGTTATCGCACACGTGATATTACACGCATTATACCAGGTGTTTGCGAATGCGGTAGAACAATACGCCGTATTGACCGCATCAGCGCACGCTCAGACGATATGCTCATTATTCGTGGCGTAAATGTATTCCCATCACAGATTGAAGCTGGATTAATGTCTGTAGACAAGGCATTACCACACTACCACATTTATGTTGATCGCGAGGGTGATCTTGATAATCTTGAGGTTAAAATTGAGGTTACTTCTGAAACAATTAGTGATGATATTAAGTCACTTGAGCGCTTGCGCCATAATATCGCAGCCGCAATCCAAAAGATTATCAATATTAGCATAAAGGTAACACTTGTTGAGCCAAATTCATTGCCTCGCTCAGAAGGTAAGCTAAATCGCGTAACAGATTATCGTAAAATTAAAAAGTAGGAGAGTCGTATCATGAAAATTAAACAAATTTCTCTATTTTTGGAAAACAAGCCAGGTCACTTAAATACAATCTGCCGCACACTAGCAAATGCTGGCATCAATATTGTGACTTTGTCTTTAGCTGATACACAGCAGTTCGGTATTGTTCGCCTAATCGTTAAGGATTGGGAGAAAGCAAAAGCTGTACTTGAGGCAGCTGGGCATGTAGTAAATGTTCGTGATGTAGTTGCAGCACAGGTAAAGGATGTTCCTGGTGGTATGGCTGATATTATTGATGCAGTCGGTGCTGTTGGCGTAAACATTGAGTATATGTACGCATTCTCCTTCCGCAAGGATCAGGATGCAGTTCTAGTCTTCCGCTTTGATGATGTGGATAAAGCAATTGTTGTTCTAGATAAGATTGGTGCAAATATCCTATCTTCACAAGCATTATTTGAATAAGCTATTAAAGCAGTCATAGCTTTGTGGCAGAGTGTAAGCACACCCTGCCACAATTGCGTACTAATTAATTGTGTGTGCTAACGATAGCTCACAGGAATAAAATACAAATTAGAAACCATAGTTTTATGAATACAGTTCCGGTAGTAGAAAATAGAATTTGGCAGCCAGAATTTGAATGTATGGAGCGTAGCAAGCTTGAAGCCTTGCAGGTTAGCAGGCTTAAAGAGGCAGTTGCTCGTTGTGCTACATTGCCATTTTACAAGGAAAAGTTCAAGGAGCAGGGCATTACACCTGACTCCATCAATTCTCTCGCAGATTTACGCAAGCTTCCTTTTACATTGAAGTCAGATTTGCGCGATAATTATCCATTGGGCTTTCTTGCAATCCCAAAATCTCAGGTTTCTCGCTATCAAGGAACAAGTGGCACTACTGGTAAGCCAACCTGGACTGCCTACAGTGCTTCAGACGTAGAGCGCTGGGCTGACCTATGTGCTCGCTTCCTTGTATCAGGTGGCTTGACCTCAGATATGACTGTTCAAATTTCATTTGGCTTTGGTTTGTTTACTGGTGGTTTTGGCTTGCACAATGGTATCCAGCGCGTAGGTGCAGGAATTATTCCTCTTTCAAGCGGTAATTCTGCTCGTCAGGTGATGACAATGCAGGATTTGCAGCCTGAGGTTTTGATTTGTACTCCATCCTATGCTTTGAAGCTGATGGATGATATTCTTAAGGGCGATATTGACCGTAGCTCAATAGCATTGCAGCATGCACACTTTGGTGGAGAACCATGGACAGAGGAGATGCGTGAGCGCATTGAATCAGGACTTGGTATTCGCTGCTGGAATAACTATGGCATGGCAGAGTGTGGTGGTCCTGGTATTGCAGGAGAGTGTGCTTACCGTAATGGTATGCACATTCAGGAGGATCAGTATATCTTCGAGGTTATTGACCCAGATACACTTGAGCCAGTTAAGCCAGGAGAGAAGGGCGAAATCGTTGTTACTCCTCTTTGCCGCGAGGCATTCCCAATTCTCCGCTACCGTACACGCGATATCGGCATAATTTATGATGATGGAGATTGCCCTTGTGGTAGAACAACTCGCCGTATGAGCCGTATTCTTGGCCGCACAGATGATATGCTTATCGTTCGCGGTGTGAATGTATTCCCATCTCAGATTGAGACAGCCCTAATGCAGGTTAAGGATGTTTCTCCTCACTATATGATTGAGGTAACACGCCCTAAGGCTCTTGACGAAATTACAGTATTTATCGAAATGCAACCAGAGTATTTCTCTGACTCAATGCGTGAGATGCAGGAAATTAAGCAGCATATTGATAGTGCAATCTTTAGCACAACAGGCTTGCATATGAAGATAGAACTTGTAAATCCTAATACACTTGAGCGTTTTGAAGGAAAGTCACGTCGTGTGAAGGATCATAGAAAGCTAGTCGATTAATTTTATTTTGTTAGTGAGGAATTTATGAATAAAGTAAAAGTCGCTGTAATTGGTTGTGGAGTGATTGCACCCACACATATTCAGTGCTATCAAGCTTGTGAGGGAGCAGAGCTAGTTGCTGTTTGCGATATTGTGGAAGAGCGTGCTCGTAAGCTTGCAGAGCAATATAATGTTCCTCGTTTTACAACTGTTGCTGCAGAGCTTTTTGCTGATCCAGAAATTGATGCAGTAAGCATTTGTACTGAGCACTACACCCATGTTGACTTGGTGATTGCTGCCTTAAAAGCAGGAAAGCATGTTGTCTGCGAAAAGTGCTTGGCAGCATCTCTTCCAGAGCTTGATGCTATGATTGCTGCTGTAAAGGCACACCCAGAGCTTGTTTCATCAGGAATCTTTCAGCATCGCTTTACTGCAATCAATCGTGAGCTAAAGGCTATTGTTGAGGAGGGCCTACTTGGTCGCCTCCTAACCTCACGTGCTCAGCTTTATTGCGAGCGCACAAATGAGTACTATCTAAAGGATGCTTGGCGTGGCAAGTGGAAGAGCGAGGGTGGCTCAATCCTAATCAATCAAGCAATCCATTTTATTGACCAGATGCTTTGGATTTCAGGTGGCCCAGCAGTAGATCAAAAGCCAGTTGCTATGATCCGTAACCTAAATCATGAGGGAATTATCGAGACTGATGACACTGCCGCAGCAGTTGTTCCTCTTGCAAATGGTGCTCTAGGCGTAATTGAAGCAACCTCAGCAAGCTTCCATATTTGGCATAACACTTTATCCTTTGAAGGAACAATGGGTATTGTTGAAATTCGTGATGACAAGCCTCTTACGGTTGAATTTAAGGATCCAGAGGTGCAAGCAGCAGTTGCAAAGAGATTAGCTGATTCTGCAAAGCCAGAGAACCTTGATTTCGGTAAAGAATATTATGGTGGCGGTCATCCAGCTCAAATCAATGATTTTATCGCAGCAATTCAAGAAAAACGTGCACCATACGTAACACTAGAGGATGCAGCAAGCACAGCCCGCGTAATTCTTGAAATTTATGCTCCTTTCCGTAAGGTTTAATCTGAAAAACGCAGATTAAATGATGTGCAATTAACGCAAATGGAAGCAAATATTGAGTTAACAGCAATAGATTTTGAGACGACAGGCTCTGTACGAGGTTATACAAATGAGCCATGGCAGATTGGCATTGTTTCATTAACTAATACTGAGCTTTATAACCAGTTTGATTCGTTGCTATATATTGGGGAGCGTCCATTTAATAAATATGCACCTGGTCGCCATGCACAGCTACGAGAGGAGCTGAAGCAATCACCTAAGCTTGTTGAGCTATGGCCAGAGCTTTCTCCACGTTTGGTTGGAAGGGTGCTTGTGGCACACAATATTGGCACAGAGCGCACAATGCTTAAGCAGGTAGCACCGATGCACCGCTTTGATTGCTGGATTGATACACTCGCCCTAAGCCGTCGTGTATGGAAGGGACTTAGCTCCTACGCCCTAGAGGATTTAATTGTTGTGCTTCAATTAAAGGATAAAATTGATGCACTTTGCCCTGGACGTGAACCACATGATGCACTATATGATGCGGTTGCTTGTGCTATTTTGCTTCAGTATATTGTTTCGCTTTCAGGCTGGAATAAATTTACTATTAGAGAGCTTTCCACAATTGCGTAGGATTGGCTTTTTGTTGCTATTTAATAATTCAAAAAAGGTTTTAGGTATGAGAAAATTGTCTCTTTTTCTATTAGTATTGCTCTTTAGTTTAAATTTGTTTGCTGTTGTATTAAGTAATAGTGAATGGATAGCTCAGCTAGGAACAAATTTTATTGAGAATTCTTTTTCTAATGCAACTTTGGAAAAATATCCTAATGCAGATTCTATTATTCTTGCTGATACGACAATTGTAAAATATAACGAAGATGGTACATACACAGAGGAGAATGAATATTTTGTTAAGGCAAATACACAAGTCGGTGTTCAATATGTTCGTACTCAAACCTTCTGGTATGATTCTTCTTATAGCACATTCTCAGTAGATGTTGTAGAGCTAATAAAGCCAACAGGTGTAATCGCCCTAAATGCAGACAAGGTGACGAGCGAGAATATTGATAGCTCACAGATGGATTCAAACATCTATGATCCTAATAATAAATTGGTCCAGGTTCTTATTCCTGATTTTGAAGTTGGTGATATCGCTCATATTAAAATGACAAGGACGACAAGTAAGGCCCGTGTACCAAATTTCTTTGGTGATATTTTTGGTTTAGAATCTAGCTATCCAATATTGAAATATCGCTATTTAATTTCTGGACCAGAGACTTTGCCTCTAAAATCTATTGTAACACGTAATACAATCAAAGCAGTTGATTTTAATGAAGAACGAGAAGGTGGCCGCATTAATTATTGTTGGGAAATTTCTAATGTTCCACAGGCATTCCCAGAGCCAGATATGCCAGCAATGTATAGCTGTGTGGGACGTTGTATTGTTTCAACTGCTAAGAATTGGGAAGAAATTTCTAAATGGTATTGGGAGTTATGTGAAGAACCCCTTAATGCTATTACTCCTGCGATGGAAGAGGAAGTTAAGACATTAGTTGCAGGAACTGAGGAAAAAAGCCCAGAGCGTTTGCTTAAGGTGTTTACATATGTTTCACAAAAGATTCGTTACATGGGTGTAACAACAGAGACTGTTGCCCCTGGCTATGAGCCTCATCCTGTTAGCATGACCTTCGAAAATAAGCATGGTGTTTGTAGAGATAAAGCGGCTCTGCTTGTAACGATGCTAAGGCTTGCAGGCTTTAATTCTTATCCAGTGCTGATTATGGTGGGAGAAAAACTGGATAATGAAGTGCCAATTACTTTTTTTAATCATGCAGTTGTTGCCGTTCAATTCGATGGCACAGATGAATATGTGCTTATGGATCCAACAGATGAAAGTACTGCAGAAATATTTCCTGAATATCTATGTGAAAAAAGCTATCTTGTAGCAAAACCAGATGGTGAGAAATTAAGAGTTTCTCCACCTATTGATTATCATAAAAATATGGTTTCAATTAAAACAACAGCCCAACTTGAAATAGCGAAAGATGGTGCAAATTTGTTGAGCAACTGTCATACGACAATTGATTTTAAGGGATTGAATGATACAATGTATCGTGGCTTCTTTGTTGATAATGATAAGCCAACTATTCAGTCATTTATCCGTAGAAACTTGATGAAAGCCAATTCTAAATTGATTCTAACGGATTATAAGCTTTTACCTGCGGATCCAAGCGATACCACAAAGCCTCTAAAATTAGAATTGTTTTATGATATGGTTTCGCCTTTTCCTCAATCCTTGAATGGTTCTGCTGCTGTTATTGATGTTCCTAAATTTAGTGGTGTTTTTGGCATAGTTAATATGGTAATGCCAGATACGAGTTTGTTGACACGAAGATTTCCTCTAAAGATTTTATCTACCTGTGGAGAAGAAGAGCATATATCTATTCAACTCCCAAATGAATTTTCAGAAGCAACTTTTCCAAAACAACTTTCAAATATAGATGTTTCATCTGGCCCATTCGTTTTTAAATATGTAACTCAGCTACACCCTGCCACGGGCATTGTAGCACCAACACTTCAACTAGACCTTGCCACCGCTATCACCAAGCTTGAGGTTTCTCCAGAAGAATATGAAGATTGTCGCAGTGCGTTGTTTACACAGGACCTAATGAGTCAGATAAAGCCGATTTTTAATACTTCTGCCATAAAAGCAGCAAAGGATAATTCCCAAACAGATACTGTTCAAGCCTTGTCTGCTTTTGGTATGCCTAGTATCACAAATGATGGGCATGTTTTTGAGGTGTTAACGGTTCGTGTTCGTGTAGACTCTGCCACATCTGAAGTAGTTGTCAATCGAAAGCAACGTGTTAAGCTATTAGATAGAGCGGCAAAATCAGAGTTTTCAGATGCTTCTTTTGATTATTTTCCTAAGTATGAAAAGCTAAGTATTATTAGTGCCGCTACAATAAAAGCCTCTGGTGAGAGAAATTCCTCTTGGATAACAAATCTTATGGATAAAGCGTGGGTTGGTTCTGCTCCTGCATATCCCGCTTGTAAGCAATTAGTACTTAATTTTCCAGATACTGAACTTGGTGATTCTGTAGAATATGAAATAGAACGACGCATTCCTGTTGATTATTTTTCTGGTTTACGTTTCTATACTGTTTGCTTTGCTCCTGTAGAGGAGGGGTCTGTTGAATTTGATGTTGAGTCAATTCAAGAATTTATAAAGAATAATCCAGATAAAGGTTATCAACTTGAACGAATGATGAATTCGCAAGGATCAAAGCTGTCTAAATATTCAATTGATAAATCTGATTTTTCTTCAAGGACTTTGTTAAACCAACGGCCAGGTTTGAACGACTCAATGCGTGCTAATTTCTTTGATTTTGACTATTATGTATTTAGAACACAGTCGGCATTGCATGGAGACGAGATTGCTCGAATAATTAAAGCACAGGATAATCCACAAGGCAAATATAAGGCATGTGCAAAGGCTAATGAATTAAAGCAGACATTAGGAGACACTGCAACTCCTTTAGCTCTTTTAATTTCGGTTCGTGATTATACAGCAAAGCATATTCGTAGAATTGGTCCTTCTTTTAATCAATTATCTAGCGATGATTATTTGTCTCCTGATGCGGTAATGGATGGAGGCTATGCAAATAATTTTGATTATGCTGTTCTTCAATATACAATGCTAAAGGAGCTAGGACTTAATCCAAAGCTGCTTCTTGGAATTAGTACGTTGCGGGATAAATCACCAGAGAATTTTATTTCTTCATGCGTACTTACAGATGTGGATTTAGTGCTTGTTGAGGTAGAAATTGATGGGAAAAAATATTATCCAAATATTGGCTCACAATATGCATTAAATATGTCTTTAACTCCAGAATATTGTGGTGTGCCATTATTTGATTCTAATGGAGAAATAGTTAAAAGAACCTATTCTGATATTAATGCATTAGGTGCTTTGGATTTTGATGAGCTTAATTATGTTGTCATTAACATATCTGATAGTGGAATGGCTACAATTTCTGTAAAAAATATAAGAAACAAACAATTTCATGAGGGTTTTGTTAAGCAATATTCTGAGCTAGTTCCAGAGATGAAAGAACGCCACCATGCTCAGCTTGTTGGCACGCATGGGCGTTCTGCTATGGCTTTAGGGGATTTGGATATTGATATTTCTACAAATTCCTTTACCCGCACCTACAAGGTTCGTATGCAGTTGCCTACATTAAATGCTGATGGGAAAAGTCAAATACTTCAATATACAATTCCAGGGGAATATATTGCATTACCTTCGCCAATGCCATTTTTGCGTAACTATCCTATGCAAAGAAGCACAGAGCTTAGATTACGTAATGTTGTAGAGATTGTTCTTCCAAATGAGTATGAGCTTTTTGCAGAACCAAATACGTATTCACTAAATCTTGAAGAGGGTGAGGGTAGTGTTATGATTAATCGAGAGAAGACTCTTGTGGATAATCAAGACAATAAACATTACATTATTACCAATACGCTTTCATTGTCTCAGATGGAAGGCTCTGTTTCTCCTGAAGCATATTTGAAGTATGCAGATGAAATTTTAAAGCTTAATGGTTATAGCAACACGTTTATTTTGAAAAAGAAATAAGCTCTAGCCAGCAAAAGTAAATGCTGCATTGCGCAAACTTAATGCACAAAAACAAGTGCATTTAGTTTTGTAAATAATTTGCACATTCAATCTCCAATTATTCATTGTTTAGATTGATTTTAAACGATGATTTTGCTAATATTTTTTTGTGAGATATGTGACACCATTTAAGCCTATGTAAGTTTTATATTTTTGGGGTGTATTTTATTTCAAAAATGTAGGTTTATAAGGATTTTAATAATTAGCCAATCTTTCGGTTATAAAGTGCAAGTGGTGTCGTGTTAACAAGTAAGGAATACTATGGAAAAGATAGTTGTACTTGGTTCTGGACCAGCTGGATTAACAGCAGCAATATATACAGCTAGAGCAGGGCTTTCTCCTCTTGTATTAGAGGGAGGAAGTCCTATGGGTATATTAGCTCAAGCTGCTCGCGTGGATAATTATCCAGGAGTTGCTGTAGGTACATCTGGCTTTGATTTGATGCTTGCCATGCACACACAAGCGGAGGCACTTGGTGTACGCTTTGAACTTGAAGAGGCTGTTTCTATTACTCCTATGGATGATGAGAAGGGCTTTGTTTTGCGTCTTTCTTCTGGAGAATCGATTGAAACAGAGTCAGTGCTCCTCGCTATGGGAGCAAGTCCTAAACCATTAGAAATACCTGGTGCTAAAGAATTGGAAGGAAGAGGTGTTTCACATTGTTCAGTATGCGATGGAATGTTCTTTAAGGGGAAAGATGTTGCTGTTATAGGTGATGGTGAAGCAGCTTTAGTTGATGCAGAATATCTTGCTGGAATTTGTAAAAAAGTCTGGCTTATAAATAAGCATACTGAATTTATTGCATCTGATTTGATTATTAGGCGTGTTAAGGCTTTAGAGAATATTGAGATGCTTAATGAGACCATCCCCTTAGAGGTTTTGCAAGAGGATGGCAAAAAGAGTGTTGGCGGTGTAGTTTTGCGTGATCTTAATGAATCGAAGGAGCGTGTGCTTCCAATATCGGGGTTGTTTATAGCAAAGGGTAGTGGTAGGACACCTAATAGTTTGTGGCTTAATGAGTTAGTTGATCTTGATGAGTATGGATTTGTAATTGCAAACGATGGGCAAACCTCTAGGAAAGGCATTTTTGTTGCTGGCGATTTGCTATCTGGAAGCATAAAACAAGCCGTTACAGCAGCCGCTTCTGGTTGTGTTGCTGCTTTTGCTATAGGAAAATTTTTAAAAAATAAGGGTCAAAAATGAGAAAAAAAACTTTTATTTTGTCTGCCTTTTTTGTATTATTTTCGCTCGCATTTTGGGGTTGTACTTCCTGTCCACTTTGTGGGCGCCCATATGAGCAAGAAAATCAACAGATTTCTCAACCAAAAGATATTAAAAATCTTAGTGGAACGGTATCATGTTTGCAGAGGATTCCTGTGCTTGCCACATATGAGTTGACCATAAAGCTTTGCTACACTGAGGATATTACAGGGAATGTAAAGGTGGTTGCAGAAAAGACAATTTCAAATTTCAATGCCTTTCCTGTGGAATTCTCATTGGAATATGACAATGCATCACTTAAAGAGGATTCTGTCTATTATGTAGACGCCTATGTTTGCTCTCGTGGTATTAAGCTTCTTCAAGCAGATTCAAAGATTGAGGTGCTTACACGCGGTGCAAGAAGTGTTGCAGATGTTGTGCTTGTCCGAGCAGAGAATTAGTGGGTACGAAATAATGGCTTTATTTTAAATATACAAACAAAGGTAGTAAGAGGTTCATAAAATGGTACGTGATGATATCAAAAAGGTAATGATTATCGGCTCTGGACCAATCGTGATTGGTCAGGCATGTGAGTTCGATTATTCTGGAACTCAGGCATGTAAGGCATTGCGAGAGTGCGGCTACAAAATTGTTCTTGTAAATTCAAATCCTGCAACAATCATGACAGACCCAGTTATGGCTGATGCAACTTATATTGAACCTCTTAATGTTGCAAGACTTGAACAGATTATCGTACAAGAGAAGCCAGATGCACTTCTTCCAAATCTTGGTGGTCAAACAGGTTTGAATCTTGCTCTTGAGCTTGATAAGGCAGGAATTTTAGAAAAATATGGTGTTCGCGTAATTGGTGTTAATCTTGAAGCAATTGAGCGTGGTGAGGATCGCGAAATTTTTAAGGAGACAATGCGTTCACTTAATATTGATACACCACGTAGTGAAATTACTCACTCAGTTGAAGGTGCAGAGCAGATTGCAGCACAGCTTGGATACCCAGTTGTTGTTCGCCCTGCATACACACTTGGTGGTACAGGTGGTGGCTTGGTTTACAATGTTGAGGAGCTTCGCACAATCACAGGTCGTGGTCTAGAAGCATCATTAACAAATCAATGCTTGATTGAGGAGTCCGTAGCTGGCTGGGAAGAGCTAGAGGTTGAGGTCGTTCGTGACTCTAAGGGTCAGATGATTGCAATCTGTATGATTGAAAACATTGACCCAATCGGTGTTCACACAGGTGACTCCTTCTGCTCTGCACCAATGCTAACAATTGATGAGGAAACACAGGCTCGCCTAAAGGAGCAGGCATTTCGAATTGTTGAGTCAATTGGTGTTATTGGTGGCACAAACGTTCAGTTCGCACATGATCCAAAGTCTGGCCGTATTTGTATTATTGAGATTAACCCACGTACATCACGCTCTTCTGCACTAGCTTCTAAGGCAACAGGCTTCCCAATTGCTTTGATTTCAGCAAAGCTTGCTGCAGGTATGACACTTGATGAGATTCCATATTGGCGTGATGGTTCTCTAGATAAATATACACCATCTGGAGATTATATCGTTCTAAAGTTTGCTCGCTGGGCATTTGAAAAGTTCCGTGGTGTAGAGGATAAGCTAGGCACACAGATGAAGGCTGTTGGTGAGGTTATGTCTATTGGTAAGACATATAAAGAAACCTTCCAAAAGGCAATTCGTGCTCTTGAGAATAGCCGTCATGGTCTTGGCTTTGCAAAGGATTTTAATAGCAAGTCTCTTGAAGAACTTTTAGATATGCTTCGTTATGCATCTAGCGAGCGCCAGTTTATTATGTATGAGGCAATCCGTAAGGGTGCAACAAATGAGCAGCTATTTGCACTAACCGCCATTAAGGATTGGTTTATCCAGCAGATGCGCGAGCTTGTTGAGCTGGAAGAAAAGCTTCTAACCTTTAAGGGTACTCTACCTAGCGATGAGCTTTTGATAAAGGCAAAGAAGGATGGCTTCTCTGATCGCTATCTATCAAAGATATTGGCTGTTTCTGAGCAGAGCATTCGCACACGCCGTGAAGAGTTGGGTGTTGTTGAAACATGGCATAAGGTTCCTGTTAGCGGTGTAAATGACACAGATTATTATTATTCTTCATATAATGGTGAGAAGGATGAGGTTCCTGTAACAGATAACCCTAAGAAGGTTATGATTCTTGGTGGTGGTCCTAACAGAATTGGTCAAGGTATTGAGTTTGACTACTGCTGCGTACATGCTGCATTCGCATTACGTGCACTTGGTTATGAGACAATCATGGTTAACTGCAATCCAGAAACAGTTTCAACAGACTATGACACTAGCGATAAGCTATACTTTGAGCCAGTGACAATGGAAGATGTAATCCAAATTTACCGCAAGGAAAAACCACTAGGCGTAATTGTTCAATTTGGTGGTCAGACTCCTCTTAATATTGCTCGTCAGCTATCTGATGCTGGTGTTAAGATTCTTGGCACAAGCATTGATGCTATTGACATTGCTGAGGACCGTGATCTCTTCCGTCATCGTATGGATAAGCTTGGTATCCCAATGCCTGAGTCAGATATGGCTGCAAATCTTGATGAAGCAATTAAGGCAGCAAATCAGATTGGCTATCCTCTAATGATTCGTCCATCCTTTGTTCTAGGTGGACGTGGTATGGAAGTAATTTATGATGAGGAAATGCTCCGTGAATATGTTGCAAAGGCTGTAGGTGTAACACCTGATCGTCCATTGCTGCTCGACCGCTTCTTGCAGGATGCTTTGGAGTGCGAGTCTGATGCTCTATCCGATGGTGAGAATGTATTTATCCCATCAATCATGGAGCATATTGAGTTGGCAGGTATTCACTCAGGTGACTCTGCATGCGTAATCCCTCCTGTATCAATTTCAGAAGAGAATAAAGCAACAATTCTTAAGTATACTCAAGCAATTGCTAAGGAGCTAAATGTTGTTGGTTTAATGAATATGCAATATGCTATTGAGAAGGGTAAGGTCTATGTGATTGAGGCAAATCCTCGTGCTTCACGTACAGTACCACTTGTTTCAAAGGTATGTAATATTCAGATGGCACAAGCAGCCACATCTCTAATGCTCGGTGCTTCTCTTGAAAGCCTTGGCTTAAAGCATCGCGTAATTCCGCACTATGGCGTAAAGGAGGCAGTATTCCCATTCTCCAAGTTCCCAGAGGTTGACCCAGTTCTAGGTCCAGAAATGCGCTCTACAGGTGAGGTGCTTGGTTTGGCTTCATCCTTTGGTTTGGCTTATTTCAAGTCACAGGAAGCAACCTATTCTGAGCTGCCAGTAAACTCTATTAAGAACAAGGTGCTTGTAAGCTTGTCTGAGAAGAAGGAAGCAGCTGTCCCTGCAATACGTGCATTTGTAAATCTAGGCTTCTCTGTTATTGGTACTGAAGGTACTATTAAGTGGTTGTCTAAGTATGGTATTGAAGGTAAGGTAGTTCAAAAGATTAATGAGGGACGTCCTAACGTTCTAGATGTAATTCTAAACCGTGAGGTTGCTCTAGTAATCAACACACCTTCTGGTCGCCGTGATTCTCGTGCTGATGATGCATCAATCCGCAAGGCATCACTAAAGTATCAGATACCATATCTAACAACACTTGCAGCTGTAGAGGCTGCTGCTCAGGGTATTCGTGCAGCACGCGATAGTGAGGGTAGAGTTAAGAGCCTACAAGCATATCACGCTGATATTATGTAATTGCATAATTCATTAATATAAATAAAGAAACCTAAATTTTGTAGTTGCTCTATGAGATTTAGGTTTTTTTATTGTTTGAAATAAACAAACTACGATAAAATTTTTTACTTATACGCATAATTTATATAATCAGAGCCTACTAAACAGCTAATAGAGCATGTGTATGCCTTGGTTGCTTGATTTATTGCTTAGTCTTAATTGTTTATTTCGGGCTGTGTAATTGTTGTATAAAATGTTAATTTTTCTATTAATATTAAAAAAATTAGTATTGACATTATTTTTAATTTATTATAATATTTAGGACATCAAATGAGAAATACTACAAAACAAGGATTGTGATATTTCATACACAAAAACAAATATTTACTCAATGAATAGAAATGTTGGTTTTGATGTAAGTAAAAAGGCATTTGGGCATGACTATAATGCTTGGTGTGAGGATAAGAAGAGTAATTCTGTTACAGAAATAATCTTCAAATCTTTATGCAATGCTGTTACAATCTGCTCTCCTTTTGGGGTGGGCAAGGTAGGTGAAAGAGATAGAACCTACATAGTATAACTCAATGTAATTTTCTAGCTCTGATTTCTCATAAAAACTGAATAAATAACACATAGGAGTGAATAATATGTCAAAACTAGATAACCTAAAAAAGGCAAAGCAAATTATACAAAACATTACTAGAGGTCAGCACCCTTATACGGGGGCAAAGATTGTGTCTACGGAGGTATGCGCAGATGAGCGTGTGATTCAGTGGCTCAATTTTATCGAGGAACAGCTAGGAGACATGATTGATCGTAGTGAAAGATCTCATGATAAATTTATTGAGCGTTCTTTTTATGTTGATTTCTCTATCTCTTCTGATGAACTAAAAGATTTTGTATATTCTGATCAGCCTATTACAATTACGGAAGTAGCTCGTCGTTTTAATGATATTTCAAAAAATATCCCTGAAAATGAGCTTAAGCCAATAAACCTTAACCTATGGTTGATTGGCGATGGTGTCCTAGAAGAAGAGGATACACAATATGGTAAGATGAAGGTGCCAACAGAAAAGGGTAAGCAGCTTGGTATTAATAGTCAGGAGCGTACCTTTGATGGCAGGTCATATATTAGTGTAACCTATAGTAAGGATGCTCAGCGTTATATTGTTAATCATATCTTAGATTATCTAAAAAAATATACAAGGAAACACATAAATAATAGTGTGCCTATTGCAGGCTAACACATTTGCTAAATAATAATGTTTCTACTTGTGCAGTGCGTAGATTGCTAATCTATGTTCTGCACATTTGTTTTTTTTAAATATCTAATTTGTCGTTAGTTGTGTTGTATCTTGCAAAAGCTCTAAACAACCAATTAGAGGATTGCCTCTGAAAATGCATAAAAGTGTTTTTTGTTGTTCAAGATATGGTTAAAAATGTGAAAATATAGCGAATGAGTATTGGTGTAATTTTCGCTGATGAAGTAGTTGTGGCTTGTGTGATAACTAAAAGAGCAAATTAATGCCAAATATTAGTTAAAAATTTTTATTTTTTTTGTTAAATTTTACCCTTGCTATATGTAATATAGCATTGCATTACAGATATTGTTTTGTTATAATTTATCGTTAATGAAAACGGGATATAAAATTACAACAGATTTACTAAATTCTAGCTGGTATTATTTTGATTCAGCTAATATTATTCATGGGCCAATAGCATTCTTAAAATTTCGTGAATTAGTCATCAATGGCGTTGTTGATGTTACGACTAAGGTTTCACGTGATAAAGTAACTTGGCAGCCTGCTGCAGCATTTGATGCAATAGGCTTTGATTGTATTGTCGTTGAAGCTGGTGATAGCTATCAACTATATGGTCCATTTTCTACAGATTTTATAGATAAATCAGAGCTTTCTTCTGGTGTTCCTGCCAATGGAAAATTATTCGTTCGCATAGGTAATGTTGCAGATGTCATTAAAGCAGGAGGAGTTAATGAGTTTATTCTGCAAGATGCAGTGGATACAAAGAAGATTGATGAACTAAAGGCTGCAAATGCAACACTTGAGTCTGAGCTAGCAGTAAGCAAGCAACAGTCAGCAGAGGATAAGCAACAGCTTGAAGCACTTTCCGCAAGCATGGCATCTCTTGAAGCGACTAAGTCAACTCTTGAGTCTGAGCTAGCCACAAGCAAGCAGCAGTCAGTAGATGATAAGCAACAGCTTGAAGCTCTTTCCGCAAGCATGGCATCTCTTGAATCCGCCAAGTCAACACTAGAGTCTGAGCTAGCCGCAAGCAAGCAGCAGTCAGCAGAAGATAAGAAGCAGCTTGAAGCTCTTTCCGTAAGCATGGCATCTCTTGAAGCGACCAAGTCAACTCTTGAGTCTGAGCTAGCCGCAAGCAAGCAACAGTCTGCAGAAGATCAGCAACAGCTTGAAGCTCTTTCCGCAAGCATGGCATCTCTTGAAGCGACTAAGTCAACTCTTGAGTCTGAGCTAGC
>JAFUOX010000083.1 GCA_017481725.1 Kiritimatiellia bacterium
GCAAAAGAACAAATAACCTTGAAAATTTGTAAAATAAGCCATAATTTCCTCCCATTATGGCCTATTATAGCCCCGATATGCCCCATAAACAATAAAAAAAGGCTGTCACAAAACATTAGGTTTTGCAACAGCCCCTTTTTTGTAAAATAATGATGCTACAATTGTTTTTTAATTAACCTTAGTACCAGTGTAATCCACAATTTTATGTGGATTATGCCAATACTCCTCAAAATATAAGGTCATAACACCATCTGTAACATCACCATCGATTTTTCCTTCACCTACGTTAGGATTAATCATTGGACCTTCAAACTGGTTGCCACTATAGTTATATGAACCATAAACTCTTTGTTCTGCACCAGCCTTGTCATCAGTAATTTTCCAATTTCCATTATTACCAAAGTGGATATACCAAACATTTGATGTACCAACCTCAGTTAATTCCCATGTACCATAAAACTGATTTTGGGAATCGCTTGGAGATGATGAGGTTGTTGATGATGAAGAATTAGAAACATTGCCATATGGTCCACTATTGCTATCGCCACCACCCTCACAACCAACTAAAGAGCAAACTACTGCAATACAAATAGCCAATTGGAAATACTTCAACATTTTATATCCTTACTCTAATTATTTATTACCCAATGCAAAGCCATTTGAGGTCATAAACTTATAGCTTTCCTCAATTGCCTTCCACATTTCAACTTCACAGTAATCAAGCTCTACTACGATGCTTGATACCTGCTCAGGAATCTCTGGAACAAGCTTTGCAATTGGCATCTCACCCTGACCAAGTGGTAGCAATGAAATCTTACGATCTAGAATGCCATTTACATAAACCTGCTCTGCCTCCTTTTGGAACAATGTACCATCCTTGATGTGTACAAGAACAGTGCGATCAGCAAATTTCTTAAGCATCTCAACAGGATCCTCAACACCAATATTGCTTGAGCAGAAGCTATCCATCTCTAGCTTAACATCTGGGCACAAGTCTAGATAATACTCATACTTAAGCTTGCCATCAATGCGCTCAAACTCAAATGCATGGTTATGCTGGAATAATGTGATGCCTGCAGCCTTGAAAATTTCAAGCATTTTGTTTGTATTTTCTGCAGTACGCTTAATAGCATCCATATCCTTAAAATCTTCTGCACTATAACCACAAACACAATTTGTTAGCCCTAACTCACCTAGATCATCAATAATCTTTGAGCAATCCTCTGGCTTATGTGCCCATGGTGAGTGAGAAGAATACATTTCTAGACCTAAATCATTTAATAGCGCACGAAATTCCTTGCATGGAATATCATGTAGACCTGCAGGCTCTACAGCCTTATAACCAATGTCTGCTACACGCTTGATAACATTGATGAAGTCTTCCTTTGTCTTTGAATACTCGCGTAGTGAGTATAATTGAACTGCTATTGGTTTTGCCATTTTTTTCTTCCTTTCAAGAGTTATTGTTTTGTTGTTAAAAAATTATTCTTCAATCTGCGGTGGGTTAAATACTATTTCTTTTACCCCTGTTGAAAACTCAACTGCTAATGAAAGCTCATTTGATGAGGCTTTAAATGAATCAAAAAAGACTCCCTGCGGCCACTCTAATGGTGATCTTTCCCATTTTGCACGCAAAATATCAACATCATTGATTTTCATATTCTCATATGTAAATGCTTGATCATCATCTAAATACTGAATCGCATCAAAAATTGTACTTAGATTATTTTTTACCCAATCCTCCTTAACCATATCGTTAGTCTTAGACATAGGTGCTATAATTACAAAATACCCAAATACAAATATGATAGCAATAAGCAACAATTCAATGAATGTGATTTTTCCGTCGCGTTTATGGTTTCTCATAGTAGATAAAACCCAAATTATAAATGAACCACTAAGATTCTTGCTGAAGGTTGAGCTGCTTCAATAGTAAAGCTCTTAATTCCTGCAGGTATCAAACAAGAGCGACCAGCTAGAACTGGATATTCCACTCCATCAACCTTTACAACGATAGGTGCATTCTGAGCAAACAAAGAAACAAATGATGTTCCATCATTTTCAAATTTCTCCGCTTCAGTTAGAGTGTAGCGTTCCATTGTAAAATAATCACAACGTAAAATGCGTTCTCGCTTATTTCCCTTAGAATTTGCGGTCATTGGAATAGCATTTAACAACCCAATATTTGGTGCATGCCAATCAATTACCTCCATTGCCTCACGGATATGAAGCTGACGCCCCTTCCCATCTGCACCTACTCTATCCCAATCATATACGCGATATGTTGTATTAGAGTTTTGCTGTACTTCGTAAATCATACAACCCTCGCAGATAGCATGAACAAGACCGCCAGGAATAAAAATAGCCTTATCCTTTTCCACTGGAACTTCTGTTAGTAAAGATGTAACAACCTTATCGTGAATTGCATCCTTAAACTTGCGAGGTCCTGTGCCTTGCTTTAGACCAGCACAAACAATCCCACCCTCTTTAGCATCTAAAACATACCACATTTCTGTTTTAGCCTCACCACCATAGCGAGCTGCAGACTCATCATTTGGGTGCACCTGAACACTTAGTCGCTCCTTAGCATCTATAAGCTTAATTAGTAGAGGAAAAACCTTACCCTCACAGAAGCTACCCAATAGCTCTGAGCCAAGCTCCTCACATAGCTCTTGAAGAGCCTTGCCAGCATATTCGCCATTCTCAACAATACTCATTCCATCTGGGTGAGCACTTATCTCCCAAGACTCTGCACATGGTGTTGGTGTATTTTCACGAGAGAAAGCACCTGCAATTGAGGTTCCTCCCCAAATATAATCTCGATAAACTGGCTTAAAAAGCATTGGATATAACATAACTAACCTCTCTAAAATTTATTTACTGAAATATTCGTCTAGTAGCTTATTGAGATAATCCTTTGTATATAGGATATCCTTAATTTGCTGCTCTCCTGTTATTTCACGCTCAATTGTTAAATCTCCAGCAAAACCTAAATCAAGCAATGCTGGTATAAAACGTGGGTAATCAACACATCCTGTACCCACAAGCACAGCCGGACCTAAATCATTGCCATTTGAAGGCGGGAATGCATCCTTTGTGTGCAATGCCTTAACATATTTGCCAAAAACACGCAAGGAATCAAGTGGATTTCCCTTTCCGTACATAAGCAGATTTCCTGGATCAAGATTTATTCCAAGATTATCTAAGCCTGTTGCCTCAATAAAACGTAACAGAGTTACAGGTGTCTCCTGTCCTGTTTCAAACCAAAATTCAATACCTAGCTTTTTGCAATACCCTGCCACATCTTGAATTGCTACAAGCACCTCCTCAAATGATGGGTCTGTCATATTTTCTGGAAGAAAACCACAATGAGTAATCACCGCTGGTGCACCTGCCTCTACTGCAAAATCTGCCCATTTCTTAAGCTCTAGCACACGCATTGCACGATAAGCACTAGGCACAAGACCTAATGTTACTGGACCTTTAGTAAAATTCCATTCTTGGGGACCTGTGCAACCACCCCAAATTGCTGTAAGGCGCACTCCATTATCTGCGGCACGCTTCTTTAATGTGCGAGCAATATCTAGTGTTGCCAGCTCTAAATTCCAGCTAACCACTTGTGTACTTGTAAAACCATATTCCGCTGCAATATCGATTGTTGCAGCATCTGGCACAAGCTCACTCATTACACCTATACTTGGACGGATATTATTCATAAAATCAATTCACCTAATACAAAAATCAATTATTAAAGATTCATTTAAATATATTTTAAATATATTTTAC
>JAFUOX010000084.1 GCA_017481725.1 Kiritimatiellia bacterium
TTGCCGCCCCCGAAGCCACCCCGGTCTCGCTTGTCAGAGCGCCCGCCAAAGCCACGATCCTCATCTCGCTCCCATGGCTTTTTGAAGCCACCATCGCGTTTAGATGAAGATGTGTCTCCTCCTCGTTCCCATGGCTTCTTAAAAAATGAAGTTATTCTACTCATTGTTACTTTCTATATCTTGTTTTCTACACATTTAATCAAACATAACATCATATGTGCTAAATGTGCTGTTAGTTTTTATCTATTAATGAGCACCATGGCGTGTGTTTGCACGTGCCTCATTAACATGTATTTTACGACCCTTAATCTCTTTATTGTTCAATGCTATTATTGCTTCTTCAGCCTCAGAACGATGTTTCATTTCAACAAAGCCATAACCCTTAGATTTGCGGCTGTTGCGCTGTGTAATAATACGTGCAGAATTAACAATACCAAACTTTTGAAATTCCTTACGGAGATCAGAATTGCTCATTTCATAGCTTAAATTTCCAACATAAATTTCAACTGCATTTGAATCTGTTTTGAAGGACTTCTTTTTACCCTTACTAACTGAATGTTTCTTTGATCTAATAACTAGCCATAGAACAAAGATTACAAGTACAGCGGTTGTAATTATTCCACCTAATTGGTAGCCACAATCTATATTGCATGATTCTTCGCTGTTGGTTGGTGGAGCAAGTGTTATTGCATCAGCTTTTGCGTTTGCAGCTTCATTTTCGGTAATTGCTGCTACGTCGTTCTTATCAATAGTAGCTACAGTAACAGAATCAGTTTTCTCTGCTGCTTCTTCTACAACAGCAATATCAACTGTAGCCTCATTGTTATTGGATATGTTTTCCATTTTGTTTCTTTCTCAGTTTCTATTGTGGATTTCTTAAATGCGGTCCACGTCCGCTGGTTCTTGTTAGGCACGAGAGGATTTTGGATACATGCTCGATTGCTTAATTAAACCCCGTCGCACTCTTCGTCATTTTTCTCATAGAGGCCTTCCAACCTCCAAAAAATCTATAAATTAATTTCCATCAATAAAGCCTTGAAGTCGCTTCATACGAGTAGGGTGGCGGAGCTTCTTTAATGCCTTTGCTTCAATCTGGCGAATACGCTCACGTGTAACATTGTACTCTTTACCAACCTCCTCAAGTGTCTTTGGATATCCATTCTTAAGACCAAAGCGAGCCTCAATAACTTGTTTCTCTCTTTCACTCAAGGTTTCTAACACTTCAGAAATGCGCTCCTTAAGCATAGAATATGATGCTTGCTCTGCAGGATTTTCTGCAGCTGTATCAGCAAGAAAATCTCCAAAATGAGCATCCTCACTATCACCAACAGGACTCTGTAGAGAGATAGGCTGCTGTGACATCTTAATAACTTGACGAACTCTATCAACGTCTAGCTTCATCTTTTCAGCAATCTCATCTGGAGTTGGTTCACGCCCCTTTTCCTGAACTAGAGTCTTTTGAATACGTAGAAGACGATTAATTGTCTCAATCATGTGTACAGGGATACGAATGGTTCTTGCTTGGTCTGCAATAGCACGTGTGGCTGCTTGACGAATCCACCATGTTGCATATGTTGAGAATTTATAGCCACGACGATATTCAAATTTTTCAACTGCCTTCATCAAACCGGTGTTACCTTCTTGAATTAAATCAAGGAAGGATAAACCACGGTTCATATAGCGTTTTACAATTGAAATAACAAGTCGTAGGTTTGCTTCAACCATTTCTGTTCGTGCCTTAGCTCCTTCTGCTAAAGCTTGGCGTAGCTTGTCAAAGTCATGCAAGAACTCTTCAGGAGTCATCAAAAATTCTTTAGCAATTTCTGCCTGCTTAGCGGCAATTTCTTCCAGCTTTTGAGTGCGAGCCTTTGTCTTGCGCTCTTTCTCTACAAGCTCTTTTTCTGCCATTAGATTCTTGTAAACCTTGTAGATTTCTTCCTCGGCAGTTTGTGCAAGATTTTCCAAGGTTTTTTGCTTAAAGCGTAGGTTTTCGTAGTTAGCAAGAAAATCAGCATACTTTGCGTTCAATTTTGCTTGCTTGTCTGCAATATTTGCCTCACGGCGTTTTACAGAAATATTTGCTGTGTTGTTTTTTGCTTTTACCAATGCGTCATATGCTTTATACAGCTCATCCTTAAGAGTATTTAAGTCTTTACGGAAGGTTTCTATTCTTGCTGTGTAAGCATCGCGATTGTCTGCTAGCTTGTCCATCACAATTCGATCAAAGCGATCTTCTTTTTGCTCAATCTGGTTTAACAAATCAAGATACATTCTTGTAGCAAAACCATAACGATTAAACTTTTCTTTAATGATTTTCTCGTTTTCTTCAATTCGAATGCAAATACTACGCTCCTGTTCTCTTGTTAAAAGCTGTACCTGTCCCATTTGGTGTAGATACATTCGAATAGGATCATCATAAAAATCTGGTCTTGGTTGTGTTGTGTTGGATTCCTGAACCAAGTTTTGCTTGTTGTTTAGATATTCTTCAACAGATGCAGCATTTACAACATCAATCTGAAGTGTATTCAATTCTGAAATGTATAAGTCAATATCATCAGCATTGATTGTACTTTCAGGAAGTATATCATGAATGTCCTCAAATGTTAGGTAGCCGCCTTTTGCTTCAGCTGCCTTAACAAGCTCTTGAAGCTTCTCAATTTCAAAATTGGATTGACGTGATCCGATGCCGTAAGACTCAATATCATCTTCTGCCTCGCCAGGAATAGCAAAGCCTTTTGAGTTTATATAGTGATCGTTTTCATCATCAGCTGCTGTTAGAAAATCATCGTCATCATCACCATGTGGAACAGAACCAATGTCTTCGTCATCATCCGCATCTATATTGTCAGAAGAACTATTTTCTGTTTTGATGATTTCGTTAATTATCTTCTCGTCAAATTCTAAATCTTCTTCATCGAGCTCTGCAAGATCATCATCAGAAGGAGCTAATTCCTTGTTGTCATCAAAAGCACCATCAAAGAAATCATCATGCTCAAATTCTGAGTTTGGATTATAGCTATCAAAGTCTTCAAAAGCATCTAAATCACTATGACGAGAATTGCGGCGTGAGCGACTTCCAAAAATGAAATCATCATCAATGCTGTCGTTAATATTGTCATCAAAGCTTGAGAAGTCTTCTTTGTCGTTATCAAACTCATCAAATGAGTCAATTTTCTTGTTCTTTTTTGGCTCTTTTTTAGAATCAAGAAGAGTAGACTTTTTGTTCTTGCTTTCCTTCTTTTCTGCCGTCTTTTTATTCTTTGACTCTACAACAGGAGATTCAACAACCTTTGTCTTGGTTGTTTTGCTAGTAGCCTTTGCACTATCTTTTTCTGTTGAAATATTTTTCTTCGTTACCTTTGACTCAACCTCAGTGGCTTTTTTTGTCTTTTCTTTAGTTGTAGTTTTGGTTGTTGATGTCGTCTTGTTAGTAGATTTTTTCATTTATGATCTTTGTTTTGAGTTTTACTAAAGCAATTATAGCCCTTGCTTTATCTACAAAATTGTGGAATACGTATTTTTGCTTTATTAGTTTAGTCCTGCACCGATTTCACTCGTGTTTTTAGGATCAATACCACGTATTAAGAACCAAAGCGTGTTGTATGATGTTGTTCCAATCAAAAAGGTTTGCTGCAATTGCTCTATATGTCCATCCATAAATATCGCAAAAGCAAATCCAAAATCTGTTTGACCATTGCTATCCAAATTACCTTGTTTTCTACGCTGGTGTACTGGAATTATTGAGTCATATTTTTCCTCAATTTTACTTTTCTCCCAGGCAGAAAGCACACAGTCTCCCAAATTACATATTTTTTCCTTTTTTCTAGGAGGATTAAATTCTCCAGAATATGAATTGTCTCCTGTTATTACAATTTCAGAAAATAAAAGGAGCTTTGAAGCTTCAGGTGTAAATGTCTTCTTGTTGGCTCCATCACCATATCCAAATGTTTCATCAGTTCCAATTCGAGTAAGCATTCTAGAATGCCATGAAGAAGGATAGTGTGGTGCGTAGAAAAATTCGTTCATAGCATATGTTCTGTAAATGCCAGAATCCTCGGAAAAATTTTTCTCTCCTGTTGATATCTTAACGGAAGCAGGGCATACATAATGCTCCATGGATTCATTCATATATTCAAAAATAACTCCATTCTCCACACCAAAATATGCATCTGTGCCATGACCACGGTCGTGCTTTAGATTTCCAGATTGCTTTTGCTCTCCGTTTTTGCCGTCCCATTGTGAATTTAAGGTGTCTATTTTGTGATCCTTTGGGACCCATGCAATCCAACCTCTACGCTCCTCATAGCGCTGTGAGCGCTGATTGAAAATTTCAAATGATTGAGCACGAGGTAAACTTCCTCCATGTTCATTGGCATAACTTAAGCAAGCTGTATGAAGCTGTTTGAGATTTGTTCTACACTTTTCATCCTGTGCCTTCGACATTCCGCCTTTTAATGCAGGAAAAATCATTCCTGCCAAAATACCAATTACCGCTAGTACTACGAGAAGTTCAACAAGCGTAAAACCAAGCTTTTTTTTGTTCATTTATACCCTCAGACTTTGTTTTTGAAAATAAAAAACAAATCACAATATATTTGATTTCTTTCTGTGTGTTTTTGTATAGTTAAAATTATACCAAAAATGGGTATATGAATCAACACAGATTTATCATGTTTTTTTTATGTTTTAATGCGTAAAAATTGATTTTTACAAATGGATTGTGCTATTATATCACAAAAATAAATCAAAGTTTCCTTTTTTGAAAAAAAATTAAAGGTGTTTTATGAAACAGCAAGTTTTTAATCCGTTTACTCAACTTAATGACTATGTGCCAGATGGCGAACCACATGTTTTTGGCGATCGTGTCTATGTGTATGGTTCTCATGATAAGGAAAATGGCGACCGCTTTTGCATGTTGGATTATGTCACATATTCAGCCCCAGTTGATAATCTCAAGGATTGGCGTTGCGATGGCGTAATCTATAAAGCAAGCCAAGACCCTCTTTATCCAAAATATCGAGCAATGTATGCACCAGATGTTGTGAAGGGTAATGATGGTCGATATTATCTCTATTATTCCATGGCAGATAGCCATGGTTGTAGCAATATTTTCAGCGTGGCAGTGTGTGATACCCCCGATGGCGAATTTCAGTTTCATGGCTATGTTCGCAACCCAGATGGTTCTCTTATGCAAAAATTCGGCATTTTTGATCCAGGTTTAATAAATGATGATGGCGTGATTCGCCTCTATTATGGTGTTTGGCATAATTGGTATGAAGACCCAAAATTTACCGTAGAGGATTGTATCTTCCACCAAATGAGAATCTTAGGCAAAACCCGTGAGCAAGTGCTGCAGGAGCAAAATGAAGAGGGTGGCTGCTTCGGACCTGTCACCGTGGAGCTTGAGGATGATATGCTCACAATTAAACATACTCCTGTTCATATTATCCCAAATCTTGTTAAAGGTACTGAATGGGAGGATCATCCTTTCTTTGAAGCAAGCTCTATTCGTAAGGTTGGCTCTAAATATTATTTTATCTATTCTTCCTACAAAGGGCATGAATTGATTTATGCCACAAGCGACTATCCAGACCGTGACTTTAAATTCGGAGGTGCTATCATTTCTAATGGTGATATAGGCCTTAATGGACGCCTTCCAAATGACCGCGTAACACGCACCGGAAATAACCACGGTAGCATTGAATTTATTAATGGCGAATGGTATGTCTTTTATCACCGCCAAACCACAAAATGGGAGTACTCTCGCCAGGCCTGTGCAGAGAAAATAAAGATTCTTCCAGATGGCACAATTCCACAAGTTGAAGTAACCTCCTGTGGTCTAAATGGTGGACCTCTAATTGCTGAGGGTGTATATCCTGCTATAATTTGTTGCAATCTAATGAATTATCGTATGCCACATGGTAAGTGTCCTGAAATTAGATTGCCTCATATTATTTGTAAAAATGATGAAAGAATTATTGCAGAAATTGACAATAATACACATATCGGATTTAAGTATTTTGAGTTTTCTGGACCTACAAAATTAGATGTGCTTTATCGTGCAGGGGAGCTCCCTCCAAATGGTAAAATTTTAGTAAAATTAGAAGAGTATGGTGACCCTGTGGCGGAAATTCCTCTTGGAAATCCAAGTTCATGGGAAAAGGCTAATGCAATACTAAATGTTGATAGAAATACAGTTACTCCACTTTTCTTGGTTTATCAAGGCGAAGGTGAAATAGAATTAAAGGAAATAGAATTTATTCCCTTATCCTAAAAAAATAGCGGTGATTTCTAATAAATTAAGCCAATTTGTTATAATAATTGCTTGAATTACAAGATAGAAGTGGAGTAAAATATCTATTAAACAAACACTAAATTAATAATGTGTTGATAAAATTTCGGAGAATTTAATATGGATAGACAATTTAATCTTGCTATTGTTGGCCTTGGTGGCATGGGTAATTGGCATAGAGAAACAATCGCAGAAATTGATAATATTTCTGTTTGTGGTGCTTTTGATATTAAGGAAGAGCGCCAGCAGTTTGCAAGAGATAAAGGGCTTTATGCATACGGTAGCTTTGAAGAGGTTTTGGCTGACCCTAAGGTTGATATTGTTCTTTGCGCAACCCCAAATGATCAGCATCATGATATTGTTGTAAAAGCTCTTCGTGCTGGTAAAAATGTTGTATGCGAAAAACCAGTAGCAATGTCATCTGTCGAATTGGCTGATATGATTGCTGTTGCTAAAGAAACAGGTAAGGTTTTTGTTGTTCATCAAAATCGCCGTTGGGATGAAGATTTTTTGACTGTTAAGAAGATTTTTGAAGAGAAAATGCTAGGAGAGACATTCCGTATCGAGTCTCGTGTGCATGGTTCTCGTGGTATTCCAGGTGACTGGCGTCAGGAAAAAGAACATGGCGGTGGCATGGTTTTAGATTGGGGTGTACATCTTTTAGACCAAATTCTGTTGATGGTTCCTGGTAAACTGAAGAAGGTTTATGCTTCTATGTCTCATGTGACAAATGAAATCGTTGACGATGGTTTTACTACTGAGTTAGCCTTTGAAAATGGTATTCGTGTTCTAGTAGAAGTAGGAACAAGCAATTTTATCAATCTTCCTCGTTGGTACGTTCTGGGTCGTGATGGTACTGCAGTTGTAGAATGGGGTTGCAAAGGTAAAATGGTTCGAATCACAGACTGGAGCAAAAATGATGCTGTGCCTATTCGTACAGCTGCAGGTCTAACAAAAACAATGGCACCTCGCACAGAGGATACCATTCATGAAGATCCTCTTCAACCAGTAAATGGTGACATTCATGATTTTTATAAGAATGTTATGGCGGTGATAGAGGGCAAGGCTGAGCAAATTGTAAAGCCTGAGCAGGTAATGCGTGTATTCAAGCTTATGGAAGCTATTTTTGAATCAGCAGAAAAACAGCAAGTTATTGATTTTGAATAAGTAAAGTCTTGAATAAGTAAAGTCTATAAAATCAAAGTTTGAATTGAGTTTTTTCTGTTTTTTTGATAAACTGAAGACATAAATAAAATCAAAGTTTAATAAAATTAAAAATAAGTAAAGTTAGGGAATAAATGAAAAAAAATACAATATCTTTGTTGTCACTAGCAATTGCTGCTGTTTTTGTTGCTACAGGCTGCGAAAGCACAGAAAATAGTGCTGTATCATGGAACACACAGTCTAATTCAAATTCATCTTCTGTTTCAACACCAACAACAGATAATTCTGCACCAACTGGCAGTGCATCTGCATCAGATCAGGTTGCATTTAGTTCTTTGAATTGGGTTTATGGTGGTTTTAACGGCTCTGGTGCATCTCATGACAAAGTATCAATCAAAGGCTTGAGGATGAATTCTTCTGGTCTTTCCTATGCATATTCCACAGATTTGTCTGCATGGGGTATAGGTCATACAGATAGTTCTGCAACTTTAATTTGTATGTTCGTAAAGAACAATAGTGGACGGTGGGTAGGCGGAAAGATTGACTGGATTTCTTCTAGCCGTCTTACACGCGACTTCCATAATGTTTTTAGCGGTTACAATGGTTGGACATTAAGCGATGTTCCAAATCCATGTAATGCATGTATCGTGATTGTTCATAAGGATGGCAGACGCCGTTCAAATGTTATCTCAGCAACTTGGACTCGCTAATCCATCAGTTTAATAGTTGAGGTATAGACTTAGGCTAGATAATAGCAAATAACAATAGTAAATGCGTGTGCCTTATTCTGAATAGGTACACGCATTTGTTTTATCCAAAGCTATAGCTGTCACACGTGTGGTGTGACTTAATTTTTGGAGTAACAGCAACCACAGTAGCTTTGACGGTAAAGCCCATACTCCTTTGCAAGCCGAACAGAATTTAAAAATCCATTCTGCTTCTTAAAATTATAATGCTCAAAGGTTAACGGTGTGCCTTGGCTAGATGCAACCTCCGCAAGCATGTCGCCAACACAAAATATTTGCTCGCTATTTTTATGTGGGCTAACAGTAAGCGTTGTAGTAAAAGCTGTAAACCCATTTTTTATTGCATAACGAGCTGCCCGAGAGAGATTGTATGTGAAACACATCGTGCAGCGCTTGCCTCCCTCTGGTTCTTTCTCATAGCCAGCTATGCCACCCTGCCACGCTTCATTATCATATTTGTCTATCACTAGCTCAACATTAACAAGCTTTGCTAATTGCTGGATTGCTTCAAGCCTTTTGTCATATTCTTCCCGTGGCATAATGTTGCTATTTGAAAAAAATAAAACGGGCTCTATGCCTTCTTTTCGTAGTGCTTCTATACAATGTGTTGCACAAGGTCCACAACAAGCATGAAGTAATATTTTTTTAGAATTCATTTTTAATTTGCTAAATTAGATAAAGTGATTATGGCAAGTGTTGTTGCCTCTAATGAATTATACGTAGAGCGCAATTGTGCTGTCGCTTCACCACTCCAATATGGAGCACCTGTTTCTGTACAGTATATTTGCGAAGCAATAATTCTGTTTGCTAAATGATTTCTCCAATCATATGGGAAAAGCGTCGTATCTAAAGCAAGCTGCCTATTAGTGAAACTCGAAGCAAAAATCATAGTCAGAAAACCAAGCTGTGGAGTAAGTACATCTTCGGTGCCAGGAGAAGGATTGTGATAACCTAACTGTAGCTTATTTGCCAAGAATCTCAGGTAGGCCTTTGCATCGTTACTTGGTGTTTCTGTTTTTGCTCGCATAAGCCTTGATATGCCAATCATACTGATCGGTAATAAGTTTGTTTCTTTAATCTTTGATTGCTCGCGTATGATTGTATCAAAATTTTCTGTAGATAATTTATTATATTGGGCTAATGCAAGAATTAAAAAATATTTACCAATCGGATCAAGCTTTTGAAGGTTTTGAGAGGATATGTTTTTAAGATGCTCTATTGCAACAGAAGGCACAGATTCCGACTGTTGAGCAATAGTTAATAAATTTAGGATAATAGCAGCCTCTTTTGTGTCATATATAGACCATGCTGTATTTGAATTTTCATTTAACCATTTTTTTGCAGCACTAATCGCATTACAAAATTCGTTTGTATAGAAAATAGATGGATTTGTCCCATCAATTAGAGCTAAGGCAGGAAGTACGGTTTTTCTGTTTTCATCAGTAGTCCAAGTGCCATCCTTGTTTTGTATTTGTACCAATGCATTACGAGCTCTATCTATTGCAGCATATGCCTCTCGATTAATAGATTCTGGCAGTTCTGATGTGTTGCTCCTGATTATAGAAACTTGGGTTCCTAAATAATTAGGTGCAAGAGCAAGCTCAGAAAGTATAATAGGCTGTGTCTCTGCTATACAACAGAGAAAAAATAATGTATTAATAAAGATACAAAAGCACAGCCTATTCACTGGCATAATAAACCTAGATTTCACTTTTAAAGTATTGCGTTATAGATAGGTAGTGCAAAAGCTAATGTGTATGCACAGATCCCGAATAATCGTTTGCTCTTATAATAAATTTTGTGTTTTACTATATGACAAAATTACTTTTGTCCATAATAAGCATTAGCACCATGCTTGCGGAAATAGTGCTTGTCTAATACATATTGAGGGACAGGAATAGCCTTTGGATTGATGAGCTTTGTATTCATTGCCATTAAAGCAATTTGCTCAAGAGCTATAGCATTTTCTACTGCCTTTTTTGCTGTAGGTCCCCAGGTGAATGGTGCATGCCCTGCTACCAACACTCCAGGAATTGCAACAGGATCAAGCTCTGCCTCACATTGAATTATTTTGCCACTTAATTCTTCCTGTGTTATTCCTCCAGAAATTTGCTGAAAACGCTCAATAATAACATTTCCTGTGTTAAGCTCATATGCCTCATCAACCTCTTGTTGAGTTAAAATGCGTGTGCATGGAACTGAACCGTGGAAGTGATCTGCATGTGTGGTGCCGAAGCAAGGAATTTCAACTCCTGCTTGTGCAAATGATGTAGCATTTGCAGAATGAGTGTGTACAACACCACCAATGCTATCCCATGCCTTATAAAGTGCCAAATGTGTAGGAAGGTCAGAGGAAGGACGTAGCTTGCCCTCAACAATGTTTCCATCAAGATCAACTAGAACAATGTCCTCTGGTGTTAGCTTAGCATAATCTACTCCGCTAGGCTTAATGGCAACAATACCATCCTCTCTATCAATTCCAGAAACATTGCCCCATGTAAGAATGACCAGCCCATTCTTTACAAGCTCTATATTTGCGTCATATACTTTTTGTTTTAATTCTTCCTTCATAATAAAAAACTCCTAGATAATTTAGATTTTTCCTTCTTCGTCCGATGATTTAATGCAGGCGAATTTTTATTCTTTTTGTTTTATGATTTTTCTGCTTAGAATCTTGATTTTTTCAATAGCCGTTGTTACACCTGGCTTTGTTTCCAAATAAATAAATTCCGCATCATCACGTAAATACATGCCACGATATGTTTTTGCAGATGTTTTGATTTCAAAGTCAGGAATAAATAATCTCTTAAGCTTTATTGTTCCTAATTGCTCAACAGAATTTCTTGTAATTGTCTTTGTCATTTTTAAATCTGCATAGCCTGCACGTGAGAATGTAATTTCGTGCTCGCCTTCAGGAATTAAATTAACAATTGTTTCTGCAGAAAGTTGGTCAGATTCTTCAGCTGGTTTTGTTTGTGCAAAAATTTCACCATCTATTTTGATTGAGACTAAAGCTGGCGTGGTTACAACAGAAATTGCTCCAGAATTTTGTTGAAGTCTGAATTCTTCAGTACGCTCTTCTGCTGGCTTAATATCTACATTTCTTGCCAAAATTTCAAATCCCTTTAGCTCTGCACGGATTCTATAGCTGCCAGCCTCAAAAGGGTTAATCTCTAAAGGAGATTCTCCGCGATATTGGTTGTTAATATAGATGCGAGCTTTCTCTGGAATAGTAACAATCTTAAGAGAAGAAGGCTTTGCTTCAAGAGCTGCATTTATTGTGTGCTCTTGTCCAGCAACAAGAGCAACAGTTTCAACAAAATCATCGTATCCATCAAGTGTTACTTTTATTTGTGCATTCCCCTCAGGTATGTTATCAAGGGTGCAAGGTGTTACGCCAACATCAGAACCATTGATAAGAACACTTGCACCACTAGGATTAGAGGTTATTGTTGCTTTTGCAAAGGTGCTAATAAGTTGTGCATTTATTTTTTGTGGTGTATTTGAATCTATTTTTAACTGGTAATTTTGAGATTTATAACCGTTGAGACTTATCTCAATATTATATTTCCCATAAGTAAGGTCTGTAACTAGTAGAGGAGTGATTCCTATGTCAATTCCATCCTTTGTTACAGTAGCTCCAGATGGCTCGGAGTTTATTAATGCCAAGCAGGTGCTAGGGGTAAGTGCATAGCTTATTGTTTCTGTTTGCTCTGGCTTAATAACAACTGTTGTATAAATTGGTTTATAACCATCACTCTGTATGTTCACTACATATTTTTGTGCTTGTGATCCTCCAATAAATGTCAAAGGTGTATTGCCCTTGTATTTACCATCAATAATAACCTTTGCACCTTCTGGATTTGTTTGAATCTCAAGTCTACCATTAGCAATAGCTTCCTGAGCCTGACAAATATGTGAAAAACTCAAAAGAAGGAAGCTTGAAAAGAAAAGCGTAAATAATGATTTCATAAAATTTATCCCTTCCTAAAATTAACGAGTCTTATTTATGCGAGCCTCAACCTGAAGAAGCTGACGGTTGTATTTGATATGGCGGGCATCGTGCTTATCAGGAATCATTGCACAAAGCTCGCGTAGATATTCTGCGGCTGTTTCCCAATCAGTTAGATTTGTAGCACGCTCGATTTCAAATTCTTTTTCTTCAAGAATCTTTTCCATCAAAGCTTCTGTTTCACGCTTCTTTTCAAAAGCAATGCTATATGCCTCAGGCTTAGGTGAAATGTTTTCTAGATAATCAATTGTTTTTGAATAATTCAAAATTGCCTTAAATAAATTGTCTGAAGCAATTTCCATCTCAGCATAGAATTTATTTGCAAGCTCAAGAGATTCAGCAGCAAGCTGCTCCAGCTTTTCCTTTGAATAATTAATTGATTTTAAATCTAATTCTGTTTCAGCAAAGTCACGTAGCTCATCACGAACAATAGAAAATGCAGGAGGTAGCTGTTTGTTTAAAACATTAACAGTCTTTGCATCCTTTGTGTTAATAATTGTTATGCAAATCTCGTTCCATTCTCCTTGTTTGTTACTATCTTCATATATGTCAGAAAGGGAATTAAATCCAGAGCGTTCAATCTTTTTGAGCAATTCAAGTATTAGCTCTTTGCTGATAGGAGCATCTGTTTTTTTATCGATATGACGGCTTTGAGAAAGATCATCAACAATAGCGGTAAGAACACCATTGTGATCAAGAATAAGCTCATATCTAAAAATGTTGCTGTCTGTAGCTTCTATTTCACAATAGTGGAATTCTAAGGAGCGCTCAAGCTTTACTGCAGGAGCTTGTGTTGCCTGTGTCTTCTTTGTGGTAAGTGAGTTAAAAATTACCATGCCGATTCCAACAATAACAATTGTCGCTACTGCAACTATTGCAAGGTTTTTGATGGATTGTATATTGTTTTTCTTTTGTATTGCAATGTCTTCCTCTGAAGGAGAAGAATTTAGCCCAAGATCTATTTTGCCATCTTGCGTAACTCTTGGAGCATGCTCTTTAATTTCTGGTATCTCTGCAAAAGGTGCTGCCTTAGTAGCTGGTTTAGCAGCAGGAGATCCGGAAATAGTGGCACTTTCATTTGCATCTGTTAATTTGAGCGTTGTATCTCCCAATTGAATAATGTCTCCTGGATGGAGGCGTATCTCGTCTATGATTTTCCCGTTTACTGCAGTTCCATTAGCAGAAGCAAGATCTGTTAACCAAAGCTCATTATCGCGCATATCTATTGAGCAATGATGACGAGAAAGCATTTCGTCTGCAATAGAAAAATCATTCTTAGATGAACGCCCTAATGTTATAGGAAAAGAATTAAGTATCTGAGCTTTTCCCACATTGTTGCCACTTATTATCGTTAATCTATATTCTTTCATTGTTGCTCCATTGGATAGTGGTGCGCTTAAATAATAGTTATAACTTTACACACTGAGAGGAAGGTGTGTTGGGCGGAGGTGTCGGCCATTCTCCGTTTAGTGCATTTTGAACAATTTCCTTTGTGTCATGCCCAAAGTCACCACGAAGCATCCATTTAAGGAAGCTTGGCTCATCGAGAACTAAATCGCGTAACCGCATCCCCTTTTTCTTACCAAAGTTAATTGTTATCTCTCCATCTAGCCAACGTAGGCGCCCATCTCTATCTAGCATAAATGGATCTCTATCATTAATCAATCGATCCAACTCCTCAGGGTCTGTTGGCAAATCTTCATATTTTGCAAATTCTCCCTCTAAAACACGAAGTGTTGCTTCTGTGTCAGCTTCAGCACCATGTGCATCAGTTAATTCTTCTCCACAATAAAAGCGTAACGCAGCAGAAAGATCTCGTGGCTCTCTCTTGTGGAAAATTCTCTGGGCATCAAATTGTCTACGCTCGTTTGGATTAAATTTTAGATTGCAACGTAAAAATTCCTCTTCAAGGAGCGGAATATCTAATCGCCCCATACCAAAACCACCTAAATCACAATCCTCAAAGTAATCAAAAATCTCATCTGCTACATCAGCAAAGGTTGGGCAATCTTTAACCATTTCATCATCAATTCCATGAATGGCGATTGTTTCTATAGGGATAGGACAACAAGGATTTAAAAGCCAAGTTTGTGATGAACGTGCACCATTGGTTTCTATTCTAATTACGGATAACTCTATTATCCTGTCTGTGCGTGCATTTAGCCCTGTTGCTTCAATGTCAAAAATTGCGAGAGGCCTGTCTAATTTTATAAATCTCATTGTAATATTTTCCATTAAGTTTTCTATACATTAATAATATAGCATAATCATTACGATGGGTGCAAATCTTTTAAATCAAATTTTTTAAAAATGTAATGACAAACCGATACATTTAATGTATAATCATAATTAAAAAGTACGTTGTGTGCTTTTGTGTTAATTAAAATTGTATATTGGGTGTAGCTATGGATCAAAAAAATACAAGTATAGAGCTAGATCAAGATGAAATTCCTGAGTCAGATATTCAGTTTGATTGTCCTTATTGTGGTAAACATCTTTCAATTGACCCAAGAGGTGCTGGTCTTGTTATCGTTTGCCCAGATTGTGAAAAGCATGTTTCCGTGCCAATTCCAGATGGCCTAGATATTGAAGACATTGATGCTTCTCCAGAGGAATTATCTTTTAGATTGAGAACCTCTAAAGCCACTATCACAAAACTTCAGCAACAGATATATGCTCTTCAGCAGCAAGTAGATGAACTTCAGAAGTTTAAAGAAAAGGCAATCGAAGAAGCCGCAGAGGCAGCAATTCATCGTAAATCATTAAAAGCTAGTGTTCTTCAATTTGCTAAATTAGAAAAGCAATTTGCTGAAGCTATTGATGAACTCAATCATAAATTCCCTGAGTTTAATGATTAATATTGAGGAATAACACGGTGTCTATAAAGGAAATATTAGGCGGTTTAATTAAATCTAGCCGCCTTTTAATATCTGCAAATACCCGACTCACTTTTAGAGAACAAAAAGCAATTGCGATAATAATTTTTATTTTTATCGTGGGTTGCATTGTTCGTTTTTTCTTCTAGTATTTAAGATTGTTTAATCTAGCATCTACACATTGTAAAAAAAGATAAAGTAGTTTGATTTTATGAAAAATTTGAGTAAATCTAGTACAATGCGAATCGATTTGATTCCAGATATTCCTGAGGTTCCATTGAGCGAGCGCCCAAAAGCAAAGGTGGTTGCTTCTCAAAAAAAGATTATCCTTACGGCTGGTGCTATAGATGGAGGTAAAACCCGTAGCTATACCGAATTATTTCAAAATGTGTATGATGCTGGTATTATAACAGATTTGCATGGACGTATTCGCGATGTTAATCGCCGTGCTCTTGACTATTTTGGTTATACTCAAGAGGATTTGTGCGATTTGGATATCTCAGATGTTGTCTCTGGTATGGATGATGAAATTGTTCGTACTCTCTATGAGAATGTTCAATGTGAGCGTTTTACACTGATGACAGCTGTTTGCCAGCGTGCAGATGGAACTTTTTTCCCTGCAGAAATTGCGGTAAGTCAAATTCGCCTTTCCACACCACATTTAACGTTCTTTATCCGTGATATTACAACGCGTATTCAGCAGGATGAAATGCTCCGTACTGAGCATACAGCATTACAGAACTCAAGCGATGCTATTGTTGTTATTGATATGAATTCTGTAATTGAATATGCAAACCCAGCTGTTGCTCGTATCTGGGGCTTGCCTTCTCCGGCAGATATTATAAATCACAATTTGGGTGTGTTATTCTTAAATTCAGATGATGGCTCAGCTATTATTCAAAGCCTTGCTGGCGAGAATTTTACAACCGATGGAATAGTGGTTGCAAAGCGTGCTAATGGCGTTCCTTTCCGTGCACAAATCCGTGCTGCATGTAACCGAAATACCAATGGTGAGGTTGTTGGTGCCGTTATTTCCTTTACAGACCTAACTGAGCGCGATCGAATGATGTTCTCTGAAAAGAACTTGCACTACATGACAAGCACAATGAGCCGTTTCGAGGAAATTGAAAAATGCTTTTTGTCAAATCTTGAGGAGCTCTCTTCATACATGGAAAAAATTCGTGCAAATGCAGTAGATGAGCAGGTGAAGAAGCTTGTTGTCTCTGCTGATGATACCTGCGTGGGATTGCGCAATCTTATGTCTGAATATGAAGAGCTACTGCATGAGGTTAAAGAGAATATTGCCAAAATGGGTGAAACTCAGCTAGGCGTTGATGATTAATCAATAACTTAAAGTATATAAATCTTTCTCTCAAGAATTATAGAAAGAATGGATTATGGTTAAAGAAAAGGTTTATTATTTTATTTTTGCTTTTATTTCTATGTGTTTGTCCTATGGAGAAACACTCTCTACACCTACCTCATACTTTACCGATTTTGAAGACGAAAGTGTACAGAGCCATTTCATTTCTTCCGGTATAGCCGGTGTTGATTATGTTACACCCGATAGTAATAGAATTCACTCCTTCGTTGATGGAGCTCTTATTCTGGAAAGCGGATACGGTAGCAGGCTTGGAGTGGCGTTGGTTTCTGGAGGAGCACAGTCAGAACATGAGGTTAATATTAACGGTTCAAACCCAGGCTATCCATTTGGTATATACACTAACACAGTAATTAAAATGACTTATTCACTTACTGTCCCTGAGACCTATCTGCATACGAATACTATTGTTAAAGTAATCTCAAGAAAAATTGCAAAACGAGGAAATGAAATAGGACATGGTCCTTGCACATATCGTCAACCATATTATTCTGCAGAATATGATGGAGAGAATTTTCAAATATGTGAGTATACATATTCCCCAGCAAATGAATTTCTTTATGAAAATACACGTGTGATTGCCAGTGCTCCAGCTAAAACTGCCACAGCAGATGGAGTGTATGTAATAACGTTTACGACAATCGGTGGTGATGATGCAGGAGGTACAGGAGTAGATACTGAACCATGTATGCTATCTGCTACACTCAAGTACAATAATGAATTGCTTGCTTCAATTAGTGGTGTAGACAATCCATTTGATTGGACGAACGGTCCTGAAATATCTGTAGGGAAAGATTATATACCTCAATTTAATCCAACGGCTGATTGGAATCGTGGTACATGGTCATATTCTGGGGGAGACTGGGAGCATTATACTAGTTGGAAAATGACCAATTCTGATATACGTTTGCCTGGCTGGAATGCTATAAGCATGCAGCATAAAGCGAAAATTGGTGGCAAGAAGCACGGTATTCGTATAACCTCTTATTCTGTAAAAGAGGTAAATCCTATTAACCCAGCAACATGTATATTCTTAAAGTAGCTGTTGTATAATGTGTCTACACATACACAGGTACATTTCTGTGCAATTAGTTGTCCAATTCGCTGCTGATAGACTGCAAGCATTTTAGCACCACTGGTTAGATATAGCTTACCAGTGGTGCTTTAATATGTATTACTTCATCAGGATGATTGTTGGAGGATAACGGTCAATCCACCAGCGAATAATTTCTTTGGTGTTGCCTGTTTTCCATTCTCCTATGCCATTAAAGGTTTCTGGTAGTGTAAATACGTGACCGACGGTATTAGTTTCCCCGTACTTTGCATATTCTTTCTTATAATTCCATTCAAAGTAATTGGTGACTGTGCCACTAGAAGCATTTGACCATTGAGTCTTGTGCCAACCTCGTTTAGGGAAGCTCTTGTACCAAACATTTACTCCTAGTGTTTTGTCTGTGTCAGATACCATTCGTCCTGCCACGTATTCAAGTGATCTTGGAAGATAAATATTCTTAATCTTGTTGTTTTTTGAAAGCATACGGCTTTCATCTCCATATTCTCCAAGTGATATAATTCCCTCCGGCGCTGTAAATGAATTGATTGATGTATTCTGAAATGCGTATGGTTTAACGGTTGTAACTTTCCTTGGCCAAACAATATCGTTTGTTAGTGCTGTACATCCGATACAGAAACCATTTCCTATATTTGTAAGTGTGCTTGGAAATGGACCAATTGTGTGTAGGCTTGTGTTGTTTACAAACATGTCATACTTTGAAGAATTACCTAATTCAAGCAGTCCTTCGTTGAAGGAAATTGACTGAATGGTTGAGGAGTCGCTAAAGGCTCTATGGGCAATTGTTCTTGCCCCTGCATAGAATACAATATTTGTTAATCGTGGTCCTTTTCCTAAAGAAGTAGGAATTTCAGAAGGCAAAGACCAGCCTTCTTCCGCAAATCCAACAGAAAAGTCAAGATTTACTGCAAGTGGATTCTTTGATTGATCAGAGTCAACCTTGTAGGTTGAATCACTTGTATTTTTTGTGACGTTTGAAATTACATTCATAAAGCCCATTCTATCAACCCAGAAAAGAGTTTTTCCTTCTGCATTATATTGCCATCCTGTATTCCATGAGGTTGTACCAGAAATAGCATCTGCTGTAAATTCTTTTGAATATACTTGGTTATTTACTAGGCCAGTAAGAACGACTTTAATATTTGCTCTGTAATTTTGGGTTGCGACATTTTCCCAAGTAATAAAGCCTGCTTCATCAATTGTAATAGGAGTGGTATTATAGGCACTTCCATCAATAAATAATGAACTTGTAATAGGAACTTCAAGTGAAATAACATTGATGGATATTTTAAGTGTGCCAGTGCTGTCCATTTCCCAAATTATTGGTGAGGCAGTGAAAGGCTCTGCTTATGTGGTTTGCGGTCCATTTATAAGCAAATATGCAACAATTCCCCATGAATTAACTAGCTTTGCTCTAAGGTAATATACTTCGCCTTCAGCTAGCCCTGTAATTGTGTGCTTTATGGTTTCGTTTACTGCTTGATAACGCTCTTCAGAGGTGCCGTCAATAGTAGTAAATGAATCAGATTTTGATGCTTCTATGCATACTTTTGTATCAGTTGAATCAAGACCAAAGTCAGATATAGTAACTTCTGCGGATAATGCTCCGAGCGTATGGTCTATTGGAGTGATTACACCTGTGGCAGCCGTTGGTGTAAGTGTGAGAAGTGGTCCAACTGTGGCAGAGTAGCTTTGCTTACCATTGTTGTTTATGCCTGAAATGCGAGCATAATGAACTGTATTGCTTGTTAGTATGTTAGAATAAATTTCCTCGCTGCCTATTGTTGTGTTTGAAAGTGCTATTGTATCTACAATACTTGTAAAATTAGAATCCAATGCTATTTCAACTTGTGCATTAACGCTTTCTGCACCATCTCCAACGGAATCGATTACAGCATTAAATGTTATATTTGAGTAGCCAATGTAGGTGTAGTTTAGACTAAAGATTGGTGTTGCCTTTGGAATTAGCATAGCACTAGAGAATTGTGTGTATGGCTCAGATGCATAATCGGTGCGTTGAAGGCGAAGTGTGACGTAGTTTGCAGAGGCTGCACCTGGAATAGTGTATGCCGTTTGTATGGTATTGCCTTCTTCAATTTTCCCCAAAACAAGAGAATTGTCCCAGTATGATGGTAAATCATTACCATTATCAATGCCATAAAAGGCGGTTAATGTACCTTCCTTTGGAACGTCTGTAAAAGTGGCGTAAAGAATTACGTCATCGCCTGAGGTCTCGACTCGATCTAAAGTCATATAGTCTGTCTCTGATTTAACTATGCGAAGAATAGAGCAATCACCTGGATCAAGAAATGGTTTCCATGGATATTCACCCCAAGTGTTGCTATTAAAGGTTAATCCCTCAGTATTATAGCCAGTGCCGAAATTTTTGCTCAATGGTCCAATATAAGTTTCTCCATTTATTCCTGCACGGACTTCAAGATTAACATAACCTGTTTTTGTTGGAGTATAAGTGGATTTTGGATGGTCTCCCCAAAAGAAGCTTCTCATGATTTGATTACCATCAATTATTATGCGCATATAGCGCCCATGGTCTTTACTAAAGGTATAGGTCTTACCTTTTTCAACAAAAAATTGCCCTTCGTAGCCAAACATTTCATAGCGATACCAAACCTTTGAAATATTGTCATATAAGTTTGTTCCAGAGCCAACATTTGCTCCTGCTGGAACATTTTTTGCATTAGTACTGTCAGTGTATTCCATAAATACACCTTGAGATGGAACCACTCCTTCAAGTGCAGCAATGCTTGGGAACTTATTTTCGTCTATGCTTTCCTTTGTCGGCTCATGATAGAACCACATTCCAGGTTGATACACTGTGCTGTAACTGAATGTTGATGAAAATAAAGCTACTAATAATGTTGTAGCTAAAAAAAGTTTTTTCTTAGATTGCATAACCACTCCCTATCGTTTGAGATGAAAATATTTTAGTATATATTTTTCGTTCAGTCAATGAGTTATTAAAATGTTTTGTAATAGGTGAAAAGACTGTTTTCTGTAAAATTAAATGCACGATTTAAGAGTTGAAAAAAAATAGAGGGTTTTTATAGAATTATGACCGTTGTAAACGTAAAAAAAAATAAGTCCCAAATGACAAATTTAGACAAACAAGATTGTGGTTCCTTTACAA
>JAFUOX010000085.1 GCA_017481725.1 Kiritimatiellia bacterium
AGCGGTAGTGTTATCATCGATACCACCATACAAGCCATCACGCAAGCCCTGCGTCCTCCGCGTCCTCTGCGTCTCTGCGTCCCTTTTTCGCACTTTTGAAGCGTGCTACCGCACGCAAAGCGACTGGAAGTCGCTTCTCCATACCACTAGCATCCTCTCCGTGCCTCCGTTCTCAGGAAAATCACACTACGTGTGCTCCGTGTTTCGCCGAAGGCTTGAGCGCTAGCGACAAGTCTCCCATCCATGTATGTGCATCCACTCTGCATGAGGGATGGTTTTATTTTTCGATGAGGTAGAGGAACATTTCTGAAGCGTGCCACGTGTGTGGTGCACCTACCCGATTCTCTACATATTTATCGGAAATGATTCGACTTCCCTCATAATTTGCTTCGCTAGCACAAATTTCCCAGCTCATTGGATAAGTAATTTGAAGATACTCTTCATCAATTGGCTCATTTTCAAAATGCTTTACTGCCCACCAAAGATAAGGATACTTTTCATTATATTTGTTTTCGTATGGTGTTGTTCGTTCAACCTTTGTTCTATCCATCCAAAACATTCTAGCATACGAATCATAGGCGTCAGGGATTTGAATAAATGAGTTGTCAATTTCTAACTGTTGCAGTGCATAATCCATCCAAAGAGAAGAATAAATCTCATGCTTGGAATAATCTGTTATGCCTCGCAAAAGTCCACCCTCTGTAATACGCTTTGCCTCATCAATGATTTTACTAACTATTGGATGAGACTTATCTGCAACGAGAGAAACTAAATATAGTAGCTGTCCAAGGTTATCTGGTTCGCAATTCCCTTTATTATTTCTATCGTAGAGATCAGTTATTCCAAGAATCCAATCCTTAATAAGATGTAGGTTATTGGTATACTTTAACACCATACCAACCATTGCTCCATCACGATACCATGGCTTGTCATATACAAAAATATTTGGAAGAGGCTTTCCATCCTTTATGTTGAACAGTATCTCTTGATGCAGAATACGCAAATGCTCTGCGTATTTATGCCCATCAAAGGTTGGAAGATTTATAGAAGAAGCTGTGATGCACTTTTCATCAATGTAGAAGCCTGTTTCATCCTCGTGGAGAATAAGGTTAGCACCAGATGCCAACTGAAGCTTTACTGTATATTCTGCAAGTAAAAACTCTTCATTAGCAACGTCCCACTCAAAGGCTGTTGTTCCATCTACTACCCGGATGAGCTTACCATTCATGTAGATAAATTTTTCTCTATCGCCCATACCGAAGAGAAAGAACTTATGCTCAGTAGAAATCATTGGATTCATCTTATTCTTACATCCTCTTTTACAAAACCATTCAAAATTTCATGATAGGGCTGAGCCTACCATGCCACGACATTAAACTACCCATAAACCCAAGCAATCATGACCATCCTGCAAAATCCTGCCAATCCTGTTCCTGCGCGAAAGCGCACTCGCGTGCCCTGCACGCCAATCCTCGCACGCCTAGCCACCACACAAGCAACCCTAGCCCCCATCCGTGACTATCCGTGTCCATCCGTGTTCTTGAAAACCACCCATCCGTGCTCATCCGTGTTTACAAATCCTTAAAAGCAATGCCTTGATAGCCATTTCCTGCTAGGAAAGCAATAAAATGCTCAAAATGATATGGATCCATATTTACCCATGGATGCTCTACATCTGGTATTCCGTGGAATACAAAAACAGGAACATTCTCATCAAAATTTAATGAAGGCAAATTTTTATTTATTCTTGAAAAATAACCGAAGTATGTTTGATAGCAAATATTAAATGCAGGGACCTTTAATGGATCATCAGTTGCTGGCTGATAGAAGCGTTCATCACAAGTGCGAGCATATTTATAGCCACGCTCCTTTAGAACTGCTGCCATCTCATCAGAATATGGACCACCAGGATATGCAAAAGATATTGGTGCAGGAACACCGCAATCCTTTGTCAAATACTCTGTCATTGCATCCAATTCTTTTTCACACTCCTCTTTTGTTCCCATATTATGTGTGGCAGTGTGGTTACCGATTTCAAAGCCCTGCTCGTGAAGTGAACGAATCTGCTCTGGAGTCATGAGATTTTCTGCATTATGTTCCTCATACCATTTCTTATCAAAACCACTAATGAAGAAGGTTGCATTAAAGCCGTATTTTTTAAGAACAGGAGCAACGAATGTGCAATGATTTACTACAGCATCATCAAATGAAAGCACAATGCGTTTTTTTGGTGCTTCTGATGGGAACTTGAAGCCACATGTATCCTTTAAGAAGGTAACGGCTTGCTCTGGCCAACGCACAATGTCATTACGTCCATAGCCAAATTGCATACCGTGAACGCCAACTGGGTAAACGTGAAGCTCAGCAGTACGCTTTGCTTTAACCATTGCAAGATGGAAGCGTGAAGAATTTTCAAATGGCACAACCTGATCCTCTACTGTTGCCCAAAGAAATGCCGGTGGTGTCTTGTCCGTAATTTGCTTCTCTAGTGAGAAAAGCTCCTTTTGCTCTTCTGTTAGCTCCTTTGTGTGGAAAAATGATTTCATAGAGCCAACATGACCAATTTCTGAGCCAGAAAGAACAGCAAATGAAAGTAGCATTGCATTAGGGATATATGGTGTTGAAGCATCATCCGTTAGAAGCTCACGAGGGAGCTTTGTGCAAAGAGTACCCAACGCTGCAGCAAGATGTCCGCCAGCAGAAAAACCAACAACAGCGAGATTTTCAGGGATAACACCCCACTCTGCTGCATTTTTACGGATAAGCTGAATTGCCTCCACACCGTCACGCAAGGCTTCAGGATATGTCTGATTTTCACCGACACGATAATGAAGCACAAAGCAACGCAAGCCCATCTTAGAGAAGCGTTCAACCATTGGCTTACCCTCTGTATCATAGCAGATGCAGCCATATCCGCCTCCTGGCAAAATAAGCAATGCTGGAGATGGCTGCTGATCTGGTGAATAATCATCAACAAAGCATTCAAGCTTTGCAAATTCATTGAGTTGTATAACTTTCATAACAACCTCTATTCCTATTAATTTTTAAATAAAATTCGCTAATTCGCTTGCTCTAATTGGGGCGTTTGGGCGCATCCAATGTAAAATATCTCCAGCATGTGCATGAGCCCAAGCTGCAGCACCTGCTGCTGCTTCTGCACCGGTAGCACTTCGTGCTAGATATGCTCCACATAAGCCAGCAAGAACATCACCCATACCTCCACCTGTTGCCATTGCCTGATTGCCATTAAGAAGCATTTGAAGCTTTTCTCCGCAAATCAAGGTTCGTGCGCCCTTGAGAACAACTACTGCTCCAGTAGTTTCATGAAGGCGTTTTGCTGCAGCTTGTCTATCTTTTTCAATATCTGCCACATTAGAATTTAGCAAGCGAGCCGCCTCACCTGGATGTGGTGTAATTATTACAGGAACAGATGCTTCACGCAAAATAGATGGATTTGAAGCAATGGCATTAAGTGCATCTGCATCAAATATAAGCCCCTTGCAGCGTGTTTGAAGAAGCAGCTTCACACACTCTGCCACAGCAGGTGTATTGCCCATACCGGGACCGCAAACGACAACTTTTCCTGCAAGCTCTGGAAGGAACTCTTCAACAAATTCCGGTTCCCATTCGAGAGCATTTTCTGGTGCAACTGCCTGCACAATAAGCTCAGGAGCTAATGCACCAACGCGAGCCACACAGCAAGGAAGCGTGTAGCAGGTGCATAGCCCTGCTCCACCTCGCAATGCACCAAGTGAAGCCAATGCCGCTGCTCCTGAATATTTGCCGCTTCCTGCGATTACCGCTACATGACCAAGGCTTCCTTTATGGGCATTCCATGGTAATGAAGACATTGAAAAAGGGCGAACCGCTGTTTCTGTTACAAAATCGATATTGCAATCGCTTCCATTTTGCAAGACATCCTTTGAATAGCCTAAGTCTATAGTATAGACATTGCCACAAAATTCTGCTGCTGATGGCTCTTGCATAACAAGCTTTGGGCAGCCCATTGTAAGCGTTGTAGAAGCATAAACAACCTCTGACGCATGATTTTGCACAAACTCTTTATAGTCTGACCCTGCCACATTAGCTGGCAAACCAGAAGGAATATCTATCGCAACTATTTGAGCCTGACCCTGCCACGAATTGATCCATTCTATTGCTTTAGCAATCCCACTAGGTAATTGACGATTTGGATTAAATCCAATTCCAAGCACACCATCTAAAATTATTGGATCTTTTGGGAAGGCGGTATGGCGTCTGGCATTCCAGCAATCACCATCTTCATCAGCATAGTAAACACTAATTCCCTTAGCATCAAGATAATTTAAGAAATCTTGCATTGCTTTAGGGTACTTATCCCTTTCTGCTACTGCAAAAAAATCAACATTGAAGCCACTTTGAGAAAGTATCCAAGCACTCCATAATGCATCAAAACCATTATTGCCAGCACCAAAGCAACTGATAATGTGTCGCCCAGTATCCTTTGCGGAAATTTTATTAGCAACAAAATCAGCGATACCAATTACAGCTGCATTCATAAGAGATAGTCCATCTGGTATTTCTCCATCTCTGTCCCATGCAGGAGTGATTTTATCTAGCTGATATATTGTTGTTGTGTGTAATGCTTTCATAATAATCACTCAACCTCTAAATTAGCTATCCCTCTAGCTCTTCAGGATATTCACGAGCAAGCTTCTCATTGAACAAATCATAAAGATAATCTAAACGCTTACGCTGCTCTTGAAGGCTCCAAAGCACAAATGACCATTTTTCGGTAAAACGATAATCGCCATAAACTCGTGGAGAATAGTTATCGAATTGATCACGCCTATTCATGTAATTCCAATACACCTCGCGAGTCTTTGCTGAGAATCCTTCTAAAAATGCATCTGCTATATCATAACGAGAAAGCACAGGATGATCTTCTGCATATTTTTTTACAGTTTTAACAAATTCACTCATAAAAAAGTCAAACATTTTAAGAAGATTATCTTCAGTCAGGCTAGTATCCTCCCAACCCATTGTTCCGCGGATTGAGCAAAGATGTAGTCCAATTGGCATCTCTTTTCCGTAGCGTACGTCATAGCCAAATTCGATAATTTCCTTGCTATCGCAATAGTGATTTTCCTGTCCTTTACGATATTTCTTAAGAATCATTGCCTCTGCGGCAGATCCGCCAAGAAGTCGAATTAATGCGCGAACAATATCTGCAGATTCCTTTGATAAATCATACTTACCTGTATTTAAATCACGATTACAGAAAAGCATTTTTGGAATCTTGTTAAAAGGTATTCCAGGATAACGTGCACGTGTAAAGTAGTGAATATCACCAGCTGCACCATCATTACGGGCAATCAAACGATGGCGACCATATGAAATACCAAGGCTACGAAATGCAGAAACACGAGCAAGTGTATATGCACCATAACCAGTTGAGCTGTGTGCCAAACGCTTTTCAATAATACGTGTATCCTTTGGGTTCCACATTGTCTTAAAAACAATTTCTCGAGATTTACCTTCACCAAGATGTGTCTTCTCTGTGATAGAACGAATCTCATAAATGTTTACATGCTCAATTCTATCACCATGGCTTATCTCGCGCTCAAGCACATCTAGGATTGCAATAGTACGAGCATCTGCACCATCGTGAATAAAACGATTTCCCAACATATAGGTTGCACCAGGAAGTGCTGTACGCATATCATCAAATGCACTGGAAACTAAGCCGTATATTTCATCAAAATAAACCTGACCAGTGATATTACGATAAAGATTTTGTATAAAATCCGGACTATCTTCTTCCAACAAACCTGGCTCTAACAAAGATGCTCTAAATGTACTTTCAATTGCATTGAAGCGCTCTCGTACATCACGAGGCTGATATTTTTCCTCATTAACCTCTTTGTAAAGCTCAATTAGCTCAGGAATAATTATACGCTCTGCCACACCATCTGGAAGACCAAATAGCTCAACCTCGTGATGAGTACGATATTTGCTTAATAGCAAATTAGGCACTTGGGTTAATTCACTTGTTCCAGCAAGCTCTGTCAAACCACTTAAAAATTCAGAGTAGTTTTCCTCTATTTGCTCACCCCATGTGCAGAAATTTTTATATGTTAAAAAATGTACACCTTTTACATTGTGATAATATTTAATGCAAGAATGCATATGGCTAATTGAAGAGCGTATAGCAGCATTCATCTCAGAAAATGTCCACGCAAGCGGTTTGATACGCCATTCTTGTCCTCGCTTGTTGTAGTATTGAAGAGTTGAATCAATTCGGTCAATTAAAACAACACTACGCATAGGGCAACCCAATGCTTGAAGCCAATCATCCATTTCTACAACATCAGGTGTGGCAACATCACGCTGAGAAATTTCGATTGTATTTCCAACGACATTAGCACATACAAGACGTTTTACAAGCGTATCTGAGCGTTGCTCCTCTGGCACTCCAGGTATATCCCAAAATTGACCCATAAGCAAAGGAATTGAAGTAACAGCATGGTTTCCAGAGCTAACTGTCATAATATTACCAAAGGTACGACGCTTTTTGCCCTCTGGATTTGGTGGAGAAAATGCGGATTTAGGCACAAGTATCACAGAATCTTTGTTTTCAAGATTATCCCAAATCCCATCCTCAAAAATAAATGTGTCGTCAAATAAATCGAAAGCAACAAATGTACGCTCTTTACCCCAAGCCTTAAATGTAAGCTTTTCCTCTCGCTCATGAGCTTCTGCAATGAGCATTTTCAAAAATGTTTTTATTTCGGAAGTCATATCAGACCTTAATTCTACTAGTAAATATGTTCATAAATTCTTTATTAATGTTTATTATATAATGTTTTTGAACATTTTTGAAGATTTAAACACAAAAAAATACACTTTTTTGAAGATTTTTTAAAAAAACATAATATATGCTAGGGGTATTTATCCAACAGATATTGAATAAACATTATTCTGTAGCCTTTTATTTTATAGTTTAAATACGCTTATTTTTCATACTGCAATACAACAAACAAACTAATTTATTGAAGATAAGCTGCACCAACAAAATATCCCTTCATATGGGTCATATGGCACCAATAGTCTTAGGTTCTTGATTTAATACTATCTTTATAGTAAAATAAAAGAAATTATTAATTATATTGCTATTTAAGTATTTCTCTCAAATGAATTTTTCAAACATTATCTTTTGGTTAATACTAATAACCGTTGTTCTAGGATTTTATTTTGTTAAAGTTACTTATTATTTGTTAACAAAAAAAAATATGCCTATATTGATAGATAAATTTTTTTTGTTGTCTGCAAGTTTAATTTGTCTTGGTGTTGCAAGTATAGAATCTCTTTTTATTTTCATTTTAGTATCAATTTTATCCTATTTTTTTTCTTATTTGGTGCTTAAAAACACTTTTCAACGAAAGCCTTTATCTCTTTTTGCAAAATTTTTATTTATTTTCATCCTATTAACACCGCTTTTATACTACAAATATAAATTTTTTATTTTAGAAATTTTCGGTATTACGACTATTCAGCCAGCAAACTTTATTATACCTGTCGGAATATCTTTTTACACATTTCAAGTCGTCGGTTTTCTAATTGACACATATAAATCGAACCAAAAACTACCATCAATATTAGACTACCTTAATTTTTGTAGCTTTGTTCCACAAATAGTGGCTGGACCAATAGAAAGAAGAGAAAATCTCCTTCCGCAAGTTACGCATTTTAAATTAAATATTTCTTTCGAAAATTTTGTTACAGGATTAAAGTATATAATTTTGGGCTTATTTTTCAAAATCTGCCTTGCAGACAATCTTGCCTTATGTTTGATTGAAAACATTAATAAAAATGTATTCGCTCTATGGTTAAATAATATTATATTTGGACTTCGTATATATTTTGATTTTGCAGGATATGGTTTATCAGCCTATGGTTTAGCAATCTGCTTTGGAATAAAAATTACTTTGAATTTTTTAAGTCCATATACAGCAACAAATATCGCTGTTTTTTGGAGACGATGGAATATTTCATTAACAAATTGGTTCCGTGATTATATTTATATCCCAATTGGGGGAAACAGAAAGAAATTCTGGGCAATTAACTTAATGATAGTTTTTTTTATTTCAGGGTTATGGCATGGAGCTTCATGGAATTTTCTATTTTGGGGAGTCATCTCAAGTATTGGATTAATAATTCATAAATTCTTAAAAAAATACACGCATCTTTCGTTAAATATTTTTATTTCATATTTTTTTACAATGCTATTTGTTTTTTACACATGGATGTATTTTTATGAGACAAATATAGAATCTCTACGTGAATATAATTTAATACTCTTTAATTATCACAATTACTCAATAAACCATATAAAAGAACTTATTTTAAATGAAACTTTTCGTCCTCAATTAATACTAATGTCAGGAGTATTGCCTTTTTCACTTATTGTACTCATAATAGAATCTATAAGCAATAAATATAAGTCTTCACCATATGAACTTATGTGTTCATTACCTTTTATCTGCCTAGCAATCTTTATGCTTTTTCACTTTATTCCAAGGATTACTAATGACTTCATTTACTTTGCATTCTAATATTTTGCAATTATTCGTTATAGTAATTATAACAATAATTTCTGCTATTTCATCATTTTCGCATAAGATGAACAACCATTCTGAAATATTTTTTTGGTCATCTGCATATAAAAATTCAAAAAAATATTCAAGCACCCTTTCACAATACGACCACCGAGTTATAATTTTTGGAGGTTCAACGGTTCGATCTTCTTATATACCGACATTATTTGAAGAAAAATTCTCAATCCCCCTAGTTAATTACGGAATACATGCTGGGATAGACGGAAAAATTATAACACAATTAGCCTTCGACAACATAAAGTCTGGTGATGTTGTAATAGTGGCCCTTGAACCATCATTCCTTTCTGGTGGACCAATAAACACAAATGTAGGAATCGATTTTTTTGTTAATCAAAAAGGACTAGATTTTTCTCAAAACTCTTTTTTTAGTATTAATTTGATTGACTTACATGATTGTTTGGCATTGGATGCTCGATATCAAATTTATAGATTTATAAAAAAAATTACAAAAATGAAACCATATCGCTATACAGTATCGCAAAATCTTCACAATGACGGATGGATGGAAGTAAAAGAAAAAAGACCAATTCCACAACACTTTTCACGAAAAGTTAAAGGTAAACGCCTAAGCAATTATGGTCGTGAAATTTTGACAAAAATTAAAAAAAATTGTGATTCATTAGAATGCGAAGTTTACTATACATTACCAACAATGTATTATCAAAACACTAATAACATATACGAAAATGCCACACTCTTACGAGATATAATAGAGATTATGCCAATAGTAAAAGATGGTATGTTTGGTAATAATCCTAATAGTTCAGATTTTTCAGACACCGAACAACACCCACTAAAACAAGGGGCAATAAAAGCATCAAATTCGCTAGGCTATGCATTAGTTAGAAAATCATTTTGGACAAAAGAAGAAATAAACGAATTAATTTTATTGGGAATAGAAAACGATGTTTATGTTAAAGAGTAAAACAAATTTTTCTCTTTAGGATAATAAGAATAGATAATCTGACTTGTCTTTTAATTAAATTTAATGTAAAATTCAGAACTAGAAAAACTTAAAGACTTAACTCTCTTTGTTTTAAATAAAAATGCAACATAAAACACAGCAAACAGTTGATTTTAATCCGAAATCTACGCCAAAATTTTTGTTTGGTTTGTCTAAAACACAGCTCATTAATTGGGTTCTATTTCTTGTCATTGGAGCTGCAGTTACCTTATTATTCTATCTCCTAGGTAATGATTCTGAAATCAATATTACCAAAGGTAGTCGCTCCATTTTTTATTGGGTTTATTTCCAATGGGGGCACGAGCGCAATTCTGGAAACTGGATTATTCTCGTTGTCGCAGCCTATATAATCTTCTCACTACGTCATGAGCTAGCAAAGACAGAAACCTCACCTTCATGGCTTGGTATGCTTGTCTTTTCTGGTGCAATAGTAATGCACATTCTTGGCTATCGCACTCAATTCCCAAGAATTTCCTTGATTGCAACTGTTCCTGCATATTGGGGACTTATTTGTACAATATGGGGATGGCAAGTGGCAAAAAAGCTTCTTTTCCCTGCTGGCTATGCACTACTCTGCTTCTCTGCATCCCTATTACAGGATTTTACAATGCCTCTCCGTCTCTATTCTTCCGCTTTGGCAGATATACTCCTCGATGGTGTTGGTATTGAAACCATCCGTGATGGCACAACAATTCGTAGCTCTGCCGGTGGTGGCTTCCTTTTTGATGTTGAGGATGCTTGCAGTGGACTTCGCTCACTTACGGCAATGATGGCACTAACTGCTCCGTATGCCTATTACACACTACGTGGTGGCGTATGGCGTAAATGGGTGCTTTTCTGCTTCTCTATCCCTTTAGCTATGCTTTCCAATTCTTTACGCATCTTTACCCTTGCAGCAATCGCTGAATGGATTGGAACCGATTTGGCTATGATGCTATATCACGACCTTTCTGGTTATATCGTTCTGATTTTCTCTATACTGCTCTTAATCGCTACAGCATCACTACTTCAACCTCGAAAAACAGCTGCTGAACTTGCTGCAGAGGAAGATGATGAGGATGAAGAAGATGATGATGACGATAACGTAGAAGATTCTGAGAACACAGATCCTTCTGCAAATACAAAGGAGGTGTAACAAATGAATAAAAAATTAATTATTTGTGCCTCAGTCTGCTTTATTGTAACAATTCTTGCGATACTTTATCTTGGCCTACCACGCAAGCTTTATGGCGACCCAAATGGTGAAGTAACATATGATATGCCAGACAAAATAGATTTTTATAAGGGCGAAAGAGTTTGGTATTGCCATGTAAAGCAATGTGCTCGTGGCTACACCCAAACTGAGCTTGGTGTTGAATATACCGACGGTGCCACCTACTACTGCAAGGATTGTCTTGATAAATGGGAAAATCTTGAAGAAGGCACTAGCCAATATAAAAAGTTCCACACTGATGTAAAATCAAAGGATGATTTCATCCTTAAGGATAGAAGCGTTGGAGAAAAAGCCCTTTTGCCAGAAGGTACACCAATTCGACGTCGCAATTATAAAGCACAAAATGGTGTCCAACTCAATACCACAGCTGTATTTTCAGGTACTGAGCGTGGAAGTATCCATCGTCCACAAAACTGCCTTCGTGCGGCTGGTGGTAGATTCTCAAACGAATATACCCACACAATCAAGATTTCAGACAAAAAGGATCTAGATGTTCATATAATACATTTGTCTAATGTATATACAGATTCATCAGGTAAGCCAGAGGTAGTTCATTCAATTTATGCATATTGGTTCTTTAATCCTTTTAAGGAAACAGAAAGCCACACAACTCGATTTATTTATACACTTCTGGATGGTGCATTCTTGAACTATCGTCCTCGCTGGGCTTATGTTTCTGTAGCATTTATTGTTGATCCTAACGATCCAGAACGCTGGAAAACTATACTTCAGGACTTTATTCCTCGCCTCTACCCTCACTTGGAAAAATATCGTGAACAGGAGCGAGCAAAGCGTTGGATTGAGACAATTATTACTCCTGAGGAAAAGAAATAACTTAAACACACAATCTTGTTCATTTCTTACTTTTTATGAATAAATTACCTACATTTGTTTTAGCATCAGGCAATGCACATAAGCTTAAAGAGTTAAGATGCATGCTCGAAATTGATGAAACCCAGCTTAAATCTGCAAAGGATTTCCCAGAAATCCCTGAGCCTATTGAGGATGCGGATAGCTTTATTGGAAATGCTCTAATCAAGGCACATGCTTATGCAAAAGCAACTGGTCTTTGGGCTATTGCTGATGACTCTGGGCTAGAGGTTGATGCACTTAATGGTGAGCCTGGCATCTACTCTGCACGCTATGCCGGAGAGCAAAAGGATGATGAAGCTAACAACGATAAGCTTCTTGGTAAGCTTATTGAGGGGCTTCCACGCACTGCCCACTTTACAAGTGCTATTGCGCTTGTTGCTCCTGACGGAAGAGAATTTACATGCATAGGAATATGCCCTGGCCAAATCATATATGAACGCAGAGGTAATAATGGTTTTGGCTACGATCCTCTATTTCTACCAGATGGTTACACAAAAACCTTTGCTGAACTATCTGGAGATGAAAAGAATAAATTTTCACATCGTTCACGCTCTGTCGCTATCCTAAAGGAAAAGCTAATGGAGTTATTTCCAGAATATAAAGAACGAATTACTTCTAAAAAAATATAATTTAAACCATAAAAAACAAAACAAAGGAAACCTCTTATGGACAACGAACAAAAAGAAAATAATGCAGCACCTGCAACACCTGCAAATAGCAAGAAAAGTGACAATATTAGATACATAATAGCAGCAATTTTACTTACTCTAGCTCTTGTATTCTATATTAGAGACATAAATAAAAAGCAAGCAATGCAAGCTGTTCAAGCTGACATCAATTTTATTCATTATCTAGTAGAAGAAAACTCAGTCAATAGCGTTGATATGATTATTGACATTGAAAATGAGTCAAAAGTCAATATTATGATTCCTTGCTCTGAGGAAGAAACAAAAGCAATCACTGAAGCACTTGCTATTGCTGAACCAACAGATTTTCTTGAAGAGAAGCGCGAAGGTAAGCTATTTACTATTTTCTTAAATTGCAATAATAATGCACGCTTTTGCATAGAAGCCGCTGTAATTAATGAAGATCCAAGCAACGCATATATTCGTGCAAAGAAGCCTGTTAATATTTCTGAGGATGAAGAGAAGCAAGAGATTACATGGGCATATACATCTCCTGCTGTTATAAAGGGTTTTGGTGATTTTCTAAATAAGCTCTATGCTGAAAAGCTTCCTGAAATTAAGCGCCAGAGCGAGTTTTTCCAGACAGCACTTGAAAAGGATGAAAACACAAAGAAGCTTCTTGAGAAGAGTGGCGAAAACAAGCTAATTTTATCACCTGTCTCTGCTGAACAATCAGAGATTATCTCAAAGCAAGTAGAAACACTAAAGGCTCAAAAAGAATCAGAGGCTATCCCTGCTGCAGAGCCTGCACCGGAAGCTCCTACTCCTGCTCCTGCTGCAGAGCCAGCACCTGAGGCTCCAGCACCTGAGGCTAAAGAAACAACTCCTGTTGCAGAGCCAGCACCTGAGACTCCAGCACCAGCTGCACAAGAAGACACAGGCATTATCGAGACTGCCGTTAATTCAGTTGCCGATATTGCATCAAGCGTTGGTGATGCCGCTGTATCTACAACAGCTGCAGTTGCTAATGTAGCAACTACAACTGTTTCTGCCACAGGTGATGTTGTTAAATCTGCTGTTGATGCAGCTGGAAGCATTGCAAGCACAATTGTTGACGCTGTTACTCCAAGTAAAGAATCAGAAGAAGCACCTGCTGCTGAATAAAACCAACCACACTACTTTCTAACTATGAGCAAAGATTCTGAAATATCTCTAAAACAAAAACGCCAATTCGCCTTTGTTAGCTTTTTAACATTTGTTCGTGCTCCTCTAATTTTAATTGGCGGAGCATTAGCAATCTTAAACGCATTTAAACCTTCAAATATTACCCTGTACTCTGCATTAATTCTAATGATACTTTCTGCATTTACAGATTTATTTGATGGTAAGCTAGCAAGAAAGTGGAATGTAACATCTAAATTTGGTGCACTCGCTGACCCATTGATGGATAAAATCTTTTTTGCTGTTGTATTCCCAACGGCTACGTTTGTTGCTCTATTCATTTATTGCAAAACAAATTCAAATGAGCTACTATACCAAGCTCTAATTTTGCTTGCGATTGATGTAGTCGCCCTACTCCGCGATCATTGGGTTACATTTATGCGCGTTGTTGGCTCTGATTTTGGTGCAGAGGTTAAAGCAGCATTTCTTGGAAAGCTTCGCACCTTTATTGGTTTCCCAATTATGATTTTTGTGCATTGGTATCTTGGTTGCCAAATAATCCCAAATGCCATTAAAATTGGTCAAATCGTGCCTCTAGTTTTAGAGATATCATTCCTTGCAATCACTATCATAACAACAATTACTTATACTAAGGCTTATCTTCCATACCTACGCATGGCAGGACCAAAAAATAAGTAAGGTTAATAGTGAATAGATAAGATGAGTTCGTAAATGGAAGAACCACAAGAGCACATAATCCCACGATATCGAGTTACTGTTGCATACGATGGAACTGACTTTAAGGGCTGGCAAAAACAACCTGGCTTAAGAACTGTTCAGGAAACAGTTGAGGAGGCTGTACGGCGTCTTGCCCCAGAGGGTGCAGAAATTGTGATACATGGAAGTGGTAGAACTGATGCTGGTGTTCATGCATTTGGGCAAGTTGCACACTTTGATTTAGATCGTGAAATGCCACCTATTCAGCTTCGTAGAGCATTAAATCGTTGGCTCCCCTATGATGTTCGCATTCTTGATGTAGAACGCGTGGACAACACTTTTCATGCACGCCGCACCGCACACAGCAAGGAATATCGCTATCGCATCTACAATGCTGAGGTTATGCACCCTATGTACTTGCGCACCTGTGCTCATGTTTCAAAACCACTTAACATAGAAAAAATGAAGCAAGCCGCCTCCATTCTTATTGGAGAACATGATTTTGCAGCCTTCACTGCAAATCCTAATCGCGAGGTAGAAACAACAGTTCGCCACGTCTATTCAATTGATTTTGTAGAGGAAGGACCGGTATTAGAGCTTCGCTTTACAGGCAATGGCTTTCTATATAAAATGGTTAGAAGCTTAACTGGCGTACTAATTTCTGTTGGTGAAGGAAAATTTGAGCCAGCATTTGTCCAAGTAATAATGGATTCAAAGGTGCGCACTGCCATTGTAGAAACAGCCCCAGCTAGAGGACTTGCCCTATATAAGGTCAATTACTAAAATGACGTTAGACGCGAACCTGATGCATGTGATGGCTAGACGTGCGAAGAAGGGGCACAGAGAACTAATGGTCGCTAGCACTCAAGCCTTCGGCGAAACGCGGAGCACACGTAGTGTGATTTTCCTGAGAACGGAGACACGGAGGGGATGCTAGTGGTATGGAGAAGCGACTTCCAGTCGCTTTGCGTGCGGTAGCACGCTTCAAAAGTGCGAAAAAGGGACGCTGCGACGCTAGACGGTTAAACGACGTTAGACGTGAGACAACCGATAG
>JAFUOX010000086.1 GCA_017481725.1 Kiritimatiellia bacterium
AACCAAGGCAACGACAAGCGGTAGTGTTATCACAGAACCCACCACGCAAGCCTCCGCGTCCGCTGCGTCCTCCGCGTCTCTGCGTCCCTTTTTCGCACTTTTGAAGCGTGCTAGCGCACGCAAAGCGACTGGAAGTCGCTTCTCCATACTCTTCCAGCCCGCTTGCGTGATGCACGCATGTGCTGCTTCATCCTCAAAACTCAACTATCAAACTATCAAACTTGCATACTCGCAAACTTGCAAACTAATTCAATTTTTGTATAGTTATACAGTTTTACAGTTTGATAGTTTGCGAGTTTGATAGTTAAAAAGTTAATATAAGGGTGGTTCTGCCGCCCAGTTTTGCTAGTGCAAGAGGTTGTAGAGACACCTAACCTTAACGCAAGATAATCACTGTGCCACCTAAGAATCCCTCATAGCAGCCAATATCTACACTTGAGCCAATCAAACGCTCCTGCTTGCCCGAAAGATCATATTTTGGCATCCCCTCATAGTTAACACCTGCATCAGACAAAACCCCACCTGTTCTTGGTCGATAATTGCCTGCTGCGTAATCTGTAAAGAATTCCTCCGCTGTGCCAACAATTGTATCAGCAGGAAGAGTATCCTCTTCTAACTTATAATCTACTGCACCATTCTTAAACAATGCTCGACTTCCAGTAACTATTGCAGATCCACCATCAACTTTATTTGTGGTAGCAGCAATAATGTTATTTTCAACAGTTGCACCACTTCCAATATGTAATGCAGACCAAGTATTCCAATAACCATTTGTCTTAGAAAGAGAATTATTAACAATTGTATTATTTCGGAAAATAGAGCTACCCTCAACTTTAATAAGTGGAAGCGCTTGGGTCTGTGGATTTTCTTCAATCAAGCAATTTTCTACTCTAGATGAACCTTTTAAATGTAAAACGCCTACAACTGGTTTATCTTTACTACAACCAGCACTAGAGTAGTTCTTACGAAAAATTGAATGAGTTATTAAACCACCATCTAAGCCAGCTCCAGCACATGCCCCACTTTTACTATCTGAATGATTCCATCCAGAAGAAATAACACAATTTGAAACGACTCCGCCTTCTGTTCCAATGTAAAGATTTCCGCCACTCAAATAAGATTTGCCTTCAACCATTGATATATGTGAAACAAAAGCATCTTTATTATTCAAAATAAACACACGATAATTTTGATTATAATAGTTGACACTTGATTTATTTGATACAACAACATCAGAAGGGTTACCAGTCATACCGATAATCGAAATTGCATTTGTAACATTTAGTGGAGAAGAAACTGGATATAAACCTGCACCCACATAGATTTTTGCACCAGCATCAGCAACTTTCAATGCTTCAGGAATATTTTTTGCAGCTGTTTCAGGTGTAGAATATGGAGCAACTGCATTTGCAGATTCTGCATTGACATACATATCCTTATTCCACATTGTCATAAATGCTTTAGTTGTTGTCTCAGCTGGAAATTCAACACCACTTTCATGAACACCTTTAGCCATTACATACCACTCGTAATCTACACCAAAGGATAAATTTTGTACAGTATAATCAAATGTAGTAGGATTCATTGAAGTACCAACCTCAAACTCAATCCATTCATCTTCAAGTTTTTTCTTTAAAAACAATGTAATAGTTGTAGCTACAGTATTTTCAACAGCAGCTTCCAATAGCTCAACTGAAAGATTAAAAGAATTTGAATTTACAGTACCTAAAGCATTTCCGATAACAGGAATACCTCTTGTAGTAAATGAAATTGGCTCTGACTCAGAAATTTTTACGCCATTGTCTGCTACAAGCTTTAGATAATAAGTAGTATTCATTTCCAAATTGGAAATATCAACGCTATATTCACCCGCAGCAATACCAGTTACTACTGAATTTGTTGTTGCATTCTCAAAGCTTTCATCTGTGCTATATACAGCATAGACATCTGCCTTTACACCTTCATCAGCAACAATTCTATATAGTGTTGAATAATTTGTAAGGTCAAGCTCCAACTCGCCCATTATATTAACACCAAATACACCTCCGACTGGGAAGACATCTTTCTGCTCTGTACCAACAACAATTTCGTCAACACGGAAAAATCCATTATTTGTTCCATATGGACCTGCAACAGCTAGAACAGATGGTGCATAGGTACTAGAAATAAACTGTGATTCAATACCTGATACTTGATAATTCAAAATTTCATAATTGCTGCTTGCGGCAAATGCACCTGCATTAACAATTTCCTTTGAATCTGTGCCTGCATTAACTTCAATTTCTGCAAAGCAAACATATGTTGTACCTAATTCAATACCTGTGATAATAGGAGCGGTGGTTCTATTCTTTGCTTCATCATTTACAGAAATAGAGAGAACATATTCACCATTTGTATTCTTCCAAACGACAAATGCTATAGCAGAAGCCTTACTTGTCAACATATAATAGTCGCTTGAATCTGCTTGTGTAAATCCGCAACCAAAATAGCCGCCACTAACTTGATTAACACCACTCTGTTGCTTAAGTTTTCCTGCTGCATTTTTATCAATATTCAGTAGCATTCTAACATATAGTTTGCCATCTGCAACCTTTAGCACATCTGTTTCTAATGTATGATACATTGAACGTAAATCGCTGGAATTAGAAGAAGGATTTAAGCCTATAGAACCACCTTTATGCACAAAACCCTTACTAATCATATATTCAGAGAGAGTTAAACCTCTATCCTCACCAAAAACACGAATCTGAGTACCATTCATCTTATTCCAGGATGTTTGTGTTAAGCCTATTGTATACTCACCTGTGGTTTTACCTTCATGAGCACCAACATTACTGCTTGCTCCAACATTTTTGTAATCCTCTGGATGGAAGCCCTCATAGACAAGAATTTCAGCAGAAGCTATAGAAGCTAGTGCTAAAAGTGCTAATAAAAAAATATTCTTCATAATTTCTTCCCTAAACACTATAACAATTTGTATCAAACGTTTGACAAATTTTGACTAAAAAAATATATCTGTGCCACAATGAACACCACTAAAATTATACGGGAATATTACCAAAATTAGTCATGAAATGTCAACACCAATACTAAAGCGAAGAGTGCTACGCAATGTGTCAAAATAAAGGACACCGAAAAGAAAAATGAAAAAAATAAGTTCAATGCCCATATTTCAAAAATGATGACACTATGAGATAATGGGATAC
>JAFUOX010000017.1 GCA_017481725.1 Kiritimatiellia bacterium
CACGCCCCTTTGGACATGAGACATGAGATGCGAGACATGAGACAAGGACAAGAGACAAAAAGACGATTAGACGCGAGACAGGAGAAAAAACCACTCAACTCTACCTGAATTCTTCATTCTTCATTCTTCATTCTTCATTTATTATAATGCATCGCCTCCGCATCTTAATAGTCTTCTGGGCGAGGACACTAGTGGATGAGTTTTGCCCAATTGCTTCGAAAGAGTAGCAATATCCAAGGCAAAACTCATTCCGCTAGTGTTTTTTCGGCGTCACGTCTCTGCGACCTCTGCGGCCTTTGCGTCTCTGCGTCCCTTTGGCATCACGTGCATCACGCCCGCATCACGCTAATTGAGTTGTCTATTTAATTATGCAATTTTTGTGTTTTTACTTTGTTTGATAGGATGTTTTTGCTTGCTAAAATAAGCCATATTATTCTATAATATGGGTTTACTTTTACTTGAAATCTATAGGTTTATAAATTATGAAAAAAATTGGTGTAGGTATTCTTGGTTTTGGTACAGTAGGTGCTGGTGTTGCTGCTGGCCTTATAAAAAATCGTTCTGTAATGGCAGAGCGTACAGGTATTGATATTGAACTACGTAAAATTGCAGATTTAGATATTACAACAGATCGTGGTGTGGCTGTAGATCCTGCTATACTTTCAACAGATGCCTTTGCGGTAGTAAATGATCCAGAGATTGATGTCGTTGTTGAATTAATTGGTGGCACAGGTATTGCAAAGAAGCTTGTTATTGCTGCACTTGAAGCAGGTAAACCAGTAGTTACAGCAAACAAAAAGCTTTTAGCTGAGTATGGTAGAGAGATATTTTCTCTTGCAGCAGAGAAGGGTGTTGATATTTTCTACGGAGCATCTGTAGGTGGTGGTATTCCTGTAATCCGTTCCCTACGCGATGGTTTGGTTGGTAATGAGATTGAAACAATTTATGGTATTCTAAATGGCACATGCAACTATATCCTAACCACAATGGAGAAGGAAGGCTTGCCATTTGATGTTGTGCTAAAGAATGCTCAAGAGCTAGGCTTTGCTGAGGCAGACCCAACACTTGATGTTGATGGCTTTGACACACTTCATAAGGGTGCAATTCTTGCTGCACTTGCTTATGGTATTCAGCCTGATGTTCATCAGCTTTCAGTTGAGGGTATTCGCAATAAGGTTGATGCGGAAGATATTAAATATGCAGCTGAATTTGGCTACAAAATTAAGCTTCTTGCAATCATCAAGAAGCATAATGAAGAAATTGAACTACGCGTTGCTCCAACATTAGTTCCAGCGGATGGTATGCTTGCCTCTGTTTCTGGTGTGTTTAATGCTGCTCTAATAAAGAGTGATTTGGATGATAAGACACTTTACTACGGACGTGGTGCAGGTAGAATGCCAACCGCTTCTACAGTAATTGGTGATATAGCAGATGTTGCTCGCAATTTGGTTGCTGGGACTCACCGTGCCACAGCAATGCCTGTAACAAAGCGTGAATATAAGCTAATGGATCCTGGCTCAGTCAAGAGTCGTTATTATGTCCGCATTTCAATTAAAGATGCACCTGGCTCTTTTGCTACAACGGCTAGCATCTTTGCCAAAAATTCTGTTAGCTTCTCCGCTGCTATGCAAAAGGATTCAGATAGCAGCAATGGATTTGCTACAGTTATTATTATCACACATGAAACCTCTAAGGCTAATATGGATGCAACTCTTAAAGAGCTTGCTGAAAATAAGATTTCCGGAATTGCTCCTATCTGCCTAGGTATTGAGGATTAAAATTTTAGAAAATGAACATTGCGTAATTACGCGAAAAAATTAAAAACTAAGAAAGAGAAAAATAAAATGAGTCGTCAATTCTCTGTTGCTGTTGCTGGCTGCACAGGTGCAGTTGGTGTGGAAATGCTAAAGGTCCTTGAAGAACGCAATTTCCCAATTTCAAAGCTTAAGCTTCTTGCTTCTGCACGTTCCGCAGGTAAGACAATGAAGTTCCGCGGTGAGGATATTGTTGTAGAAGAGCTTACCCATGATTCTTTTAAGGGTGTGGATATTGCACTATTTAGTGCTGGAGGTTCTATTTCAAAGGAGTTTCGCCAGAGTGTTGTAGATGCTGGTGCAATCATGATCGATAACTCTAGCGCATTCCGTATGGATGATGATGTTCCTCTAGTTGTTCCTGAGGTAAATCCTGAGGATGTTAAGAAGCACAAGGGCGTTATCGCAAACCCTAACTGCTCAACAATCATCATGCTTGTTGCAGTTGCTCCTCTACACAAGGCATTTGGTTTGAAGCGCTTAGTTGCAAGTACATATCAAGCAACAAGTGATGCTGGTGCTAAGGGTATGGAGGAAATGCTTGTTCAGACCCGTCAGGTTTTAAATGAAGAGCCAATCGCTCCAAATGTTTTTGCTCACCGCATCGCATTCAATCTAATTCCTCACATTGATGTATTTACAGACAATGGTTATACAAAGGAAGAGCTAAAGATGCTTAATGAAACTCGTAAGATGCTTCACGATGATTCTATTAAGGTATCTTGCACATGTGTTCGTGTTCCTGTAATGCGCGCACACTCTGAGTCCTTGAATCTTGAGTTTAAGACAAAGGTAACTCCTGAGATGGCTCGTGAGGTTCTTGCTAAGGCTGCTGGTGTAACTCTAAAGGATGATCCTGCAGCAAAGGTATACCCAATGCCTGTTGATGCTTCAGGTCAGGGTAATGTTTTTGTTGGACGTATCCGTCAAGACATCTCCCGCGATGATGAGTGCGGTCTAGATATCTTTGTTGCTGGTGACCAGGTGCTAAAGGGTGCAGCATTGAATGCTGTGCAGATTGCTGAGCTAGTTGCAGCACTTTAATGCTTCATAGTCTACAATACGTGTAGGCATTTTAATGTAAGGAGAGCATATGGCTATAGATAAGTTTCAAGACATTCGCCGCGTGATGCCTGAGCTTTCTGATGTCAGTGCCGCTATGTGGCACCTCTCCTCATTTGAAAAATTAAGCCCAGAGCAGGTTAAGAGCTACTTTTCAAAGGTAGAGCTTGAAGAATGCTCTGGGTTTACTCATTCACAACGTAAGAGTGAGTGGCTTGCTTCTCGCATTGCACTTAAACGCCTTCTTCTTCAGGATGGTGTTATTAAAAATCCTTTGCACATGAGCGTCCGTAAAACCAAGCTTGGTGCTCCTTATGTTGTTATCTATGAACCAGAGACAGGACGCTATCTCCAACTTAATTGTTCACTCTCACATAAGGATAAAATTGTCTTTGCTGCTTATGCAAGAAATCCCAAGCAGCGCGTAGGTATTGATATGGAGCGTCGTTCATGGCGTATCCCATGCCTACGAAGAAAATTTGTCTCTGACCACGATTCTCTTTTAGAAAAAGGCGATTATATTGGCGATAAAACAGTCCTCTGGACCTTTAAAGAGTCCACCTCCAAGGTTAGAGGAACAGGCTTTAGGTGTGGCTTTGTCAATATCGTTTGCACAGAAAAATCTCTAGGTCTTTGCGAAATTGTTGATGAAGAAAATACCCCTTATATCGGGCATTATTCTTGGTTTGGTCAATATGCTATTTCAATTGTGACAGATATTGTTCCTCTAGATGATGGAATACCTCGAGCTGAGCCACATCGATATAGTATGTTTGAAAGGATTGCTCGAGCAAGACGCCTTAAGAAGCTACAAACTGAGCGTCTAAATGCTCGAAAAAATCAAATCATTCGCATTTAGTTAGGTTGTTTTTATGCTAGATGCAATTTCTGATGCACTCAATTCAGGGCTGTTAAAATCTGTTCTCACGCTGTTGCGTATGCTGTTTTATGTTCTTTGCATAGGAAGTATTTATGCACTTTGTTCTTCAGGTAGTAACAAAAAAGAACAAACTAAAAAGCCTAAAGCAAAGAAATTTTCTAGTGTTGTTCTTGTGCCATTTCTTTTACTTGTTACAGCTAGCTTTTGCTATATTTTAATTTACCAATCAACATGGCAAATTTCAGGCTTTACTAGCCCAAAATTTGTTCAGTTTATGGAAAGGTATAATCCAAGAACAGATAATGCTGCTCATAAGCTTATCAGAGGTGAAATTCTTGATACAAAGGGGCGAGTGCTTGCAAGAACTCAACCAAATTCTTATATTACTAGAAGCTACCCTTATGGGCCAATAACTGCCCATATAGTTGGATACCGTCATCCAACTGAAGGCTTGACTGGTCTTGAAAATGCAGCAGATTTTCTGCTTAGTGGCTATTCTTTAGATAAGGAGTCTCAGTTCAAGGCTATAGGAGAGAATGCTCTTAAGGATGTTCGAAATATTGGAACAAATCTCGTTCTAACAATTGATGTTGATTTGCAACAGCGTGCTTATGAATTGATGAATGGACGCAAGGGGGCAGTTGTTGCTATTGATCCAGATACTGGTGCAATAAAGGTTTTGCTTTCTTCTCCCTCGTATGATCCCAATAATTTTTCTCGTGAGCTGTTAATTGACAAATCGGCACCACTCCTTAATAGGGCACTTCATGGTCAATATCCTGCAGGCTCTACATTTAAAACTTTAATTGCGGCATTGATGCTTGAGCAAGGCATTTCTCAAAATCAGCATTGTCCAGCTGATGGTTACTATGCTCCAGGTGCTCGTAGACCAATCCGCGATCATGAATATTATACCTATGAAAAACGTGGGTTAAAGTGGCATGGTTTTGGAACTCTTGATTTAGATACAGCGTTGGCAAAATCCTCTAATACATATTTTGCTCGTGTAGGTGTAGAGTCTGGAGTTGATGCTTTTAATAATATGATTCAAAGGTTAGGCTTTAAAGAGCGCTACGTATTATTTGAGGGAGATTCAGGCAGAATTTCAACAAGGGAGAGTAAAATTCCACATTTAGAGAAGGGTATGCGTAGAGAGCTCTCCCAGCTTTCTATTGGGCAAGGACGCCTTGCTATGACACCATTTCACATGGCTATGCTAGCATCTGCTTTTGCTAATCCAAATGGCGATATTATGGCTCCTCGAATAGCAGAGGACATTCCAATTTCTGTATTTAGTGAGGGCTTTAGTAAAAATGTTGCTGCTCGAGTAAAAAAAGCTATGCGTTATGTGGTAACAAATGGAACGGGTAGGGGAGCAAATCTTTCTGGTCTAGATGTGTGTGGCAAAACAGGTACAGCACAGAACCCAGGTGGCGATGACCACTCGTGGTTTATTTGCTTCAATAATTCAGGTAAGCAGCGGTTGGCTATAGCTGTAATTGTTGAAAATGCGGGTTTTGGTTCTACTGCGGCATTACCAGTTGCTGTAGGGATACTTCAGGCTGCAAATGCCCCTGATGCTGTTCCAGCTGCTTCAAATCTTGGTGGAGGTGCTCAATGATTTTGCGTTGCTTTGTTTTACCTTTGAGCATATTCCTATCCATGTACTTTAGCATAATAGCTACTCGTTTAACCAATTCTCCAACCTTAGGGTTTGTTGAGCTTGCTCCTTTATTGCTCTATGTCGCTATCCTGTTAGTAACAACATTAGTGCTTTATTATGCTCGCTTTAATGGTAATTTATCTGTGGTGAGTGTTGTCTTGATTCTTTGTGGTATTGGAATGGTTTTACAGTTTAGGGTAGGTTCACTCCAAATTGGTGTATCTATATCTCAATTGGTCTATCCAATATCAATTTTGGTGCTATTGGCAACCTATCTGATTGGGCGTCATGGGCGAATAGCAAAGCTAGAGCCGTATTGGGTCATATTTATGGTTCTCGCATTGCTTTCAATATGCTTTGTTATGATATTTGGTAGAAAATACCGTGGTGCAATATATTTACCAGGTAATATAAATCCAGTTGAAATTGTGAAGCCATTGCTTGTTGTTTCTATTGCCACGATTCTTGCTGGTCATAGTGCTCTATTAACTCGGGGCTTTTTGGGTGTTCCACTTCCTCCATTAAATATTATCTGGACGGTTGTAATTATTTGGTCGCCAGCAATGGGTTTGTTAATTTTGCAAGGTGATATGGGTATGTTTGCCTTGTTGAATGCTGTTCTTATAGTGATGCTTTACGGTGCTACAAGGCGTTTATTATATTTGGTTGGTGGCTTTGCCGTAATCATTGCTTTGGGTGGATTATTGATGCCATTAACCACAAGAGGTGCTGCACGAATGGCGGCATGGCATGATCCATTTAGTGTTGCAACTGGGTTGGGTTGGCAGCAGCTACAAGGTCTTGTGGCATTGTATTCTGGTGGTTTGTTAGGTAGCGGTATTGGTGCAGGTACCCCAACAGTTGTTCCAATTGTGGAGTCGGATTTTGTTTATATTGTTTTAGGCGAAGAGCTTGGATTTATTGGATGTATATGTGTTGTACTACTATATATTGCATTTGTAGCAGCAGGAATGAGAGTTGCAGAGAATGCACAAGGCAAAACCTTTGAGCAGAGTGTCTATCAGCGTACGGTTGCAACGGGGTTAACAGCTTGCATAGCAATTCAATCGTTGCTAAACATAGGTGGAGTAACTACAGCAATTCCTCTTACAGGCATCCCATTACCATTGCTTTCTCACGGAGGAAGCTCTTTAATTGCCACAATGCTAATGGTTGGTATTCTCCTTGCTATTTCTGATTATACTCCTTTACCTAAGCATCAAAAGAAGAAGAAAGCATCACGAACAAATAAGTCTATAATTAAACGCAAGGCTAATAGACCAAAATTTGAGAAAAAATCAACTCATGATAAACCTTTTGGTGGTGAGGCTAATGTTCTTGGGGCGGATTCTGCATCAAAGAAGCATTCTTCTAGAGCCAACAAAAAGGGCTGTTAGCAAAATGACAGATGAAGCATGGTTTGTATTAGCTGATAGGCTTGCTAAATCAAAGTTTAGGTCTCGCTTTAAGCTGGTTGGCAAGGATTTGGAAACAGCTCGTTTGCAATTATCCACAGGTGAGCTTCGTGGTAAAGCAGAGCAGTGGCTTGAAAAAAAGCTTTTTTGTGCTAATCCTGTAAATGATGGCAAGCAAACCCCTATGCGTGGTTATCCTGTGTTTGTAGCACAACATGCAACAGCTACTTGTTGTCGAGGATGCTTAGAAAAGTGGCATCGTATTCCACAAAATCGCCCATTAACCAATGAAGAGAGAGAGCTTGTTCTTGATATTATTATTCGTTGGATAGAAGCACATGCGTTGTTAGATAACTAGTTTTAAATAATTTGTTGGTTTGGTATATAGCTTAATATCAACCAAATAAGGGCTTTAAGAGAATTCTTTTGAGGTTTTGGGAAAGATATTCCTTACTTGATAAAATTTTGTTTTTTTTGTATAATTTATACAATTTAATTAACCAAAAGTCTTTAGTGACTATTATAGTATCTGATAGGTTTATTATGAGTGATTTAAAGAAGAGAACCCATTCTAGAAAAAAACGTAATATAGAAGTAGAGTCAAATACCACGCAATTCCAAACATTGGAGCATCCAATGTTGTTGCAATTTGGTATAGCATTGGTGCTTTCTATTGTTGCTTTTATTGGTTATAGAATTACCATTGCACCTATTGCATTGCCTGGTGAACCTTCAGAGTATCTTCCTGTAATTTCAGAGGTATTCCCACGCTTTACCTACAAAAATTATATTTGGCAGAACTTCCTAAATGTTTTATTTAATATGGGAGGTTCTTTAGCATTTATCAATAATGTTTGCTCAATAATTTCTGCACTTGCTGTTGGTATGCTTTACCTTGTAACATCTTCAATGATGGGCTTGTTCCTTAATGGTAATTCTATAGGTGGTATCCTTAAGGCAGATAACCCAACAGGTCAAATTAATGTTGAGGCAACAACTAAGCGTCTCCAATATTATGCTTCCGTGCTATCTGGTGTAACTGCAGCAATGTGTCTTGCATTTTGTCCACCATATTGGATGGCTGCAACAATGGCATATTACCATAGTTTCTATTTGTTGTGGTTGCTTATTTCTGCATTCTTAGTGCTAAGATTTTCAATGACAACAAAGCTACCATATCTCTATGCATTTTGCTTTATTCATGCATTAGGAATGACACAAACATCATGCTTTGTGGCTTTTGCACCACTACTATATTTGCTTGCTGCATATATTCTACTTGCTTCTGATAAGCTAAATTTAAAAACAACTTTAATCTCTATAATATTGACAGTTGTTGGTTTTAGTTTTGTCTTCTATGTTGCTTCTTCCTATTGTTCATCTGAAATAGCAGAAATCTCAAATAAGACAAAATTTGTCCCTGTAGTAAAGGAGCTTGTTGGAGGCTTGGTGCGTGGTGTATTTAGTGATCTTCCAAAGGTTGGTTGGATGATTATCTTGGGAACCACAATTGCTCCATTTGCAGCATCATTGATTTCTGGGCGTCGCTCCATTAATGGTGAAGGAGATTGGAGCTTTTATGCATTGAATTTGGCAATTTTTGTAACAACTCTTATTGTTGTCTTTGATGCCCGTATTTCTCCTTGGAATATGTTTGGTTTTAGCACTCCATACATTATTCCTTATACTCTTGTTGCAATGACACTTGGATATTCTATTACTTATATCTATTTGTTATCAATTTATCTTTTCAAATACATTCCTACATGGGTAAATTTTGGTGCTTTTGTTAGATATTTTGCTATGGCATTAGCTGTAATTATTTGCTTGATAACAACAATTAACAATTATTCAAAGGCAGATAATCGTAGAATGTCTTTTGTTAATACCTTTATTGATAAGCTAATAGAAGGTATGGGTGAGCGTAAATGGTTGGTTACAGAAGGCTTTTTTGATAATGCAATTGCTATTCGTGCAAAGGAGCTTGATAAGGAAATCCATTTGATAGATTGGTCATATGTATATAACAATATTGTCCGCCAATTGCTTAAGAAGGATATAAAGAAAGCATTTCCTAATAATATTCGCTTGAGTAATACAGTTGATATTGGTGTTATGCCATTGCTTCAAGAATGGATTCAAAATCAACCAGAAGCAAACAAGGATGTTGCACTAATGTTATTCCCAGATGTTTGGAACTTTGGTGATTTTGATTCTTATCCATGTGGTTTAACATTCTGCGGTATGGAGCCTCAAGCACTTCTGAAATATAATTTAGATGATATTGTTGCACAATATGTTGAAACTCTTGGAATGATGGAGCAAGAGCTCCCAGAATTTAAAGAAATCACACGTAAAGAAATGAAGCGAATTGACTATATGAGCAATTTTGTGCGTCGTAAGGTTTCCTTCATTGGTAATAACTTAGCATATGTGCTTGAGCAACAAGGCAAGATTGATGAAGCATTTAATCTCTATTATCGCGTTCATAAGTTTGATCCAGATAATATTTCAGCATTGCTTAATGTGTCTGCCTTGATTCAAAAGTATGAAAAATATTCTAAGTATCAAGAAGAAGCTACTTTGGCATTGTCTGAATTCCAACGTCGTAATGCTACTTCTCCTGCTATTTGGTCTATTTCTCGTGTGTATGGTTATGTTAGCCGACCAGAGGTGTTCACTCAGTTGGGTTGGACTTGGGCATTGTCTGGACAAAACAATATGGCTCTAAAGAGTCTTGCTCGTGTTTTGAATCATGCTGATGTAGAAAACACAAACCTACTAAAGAATATGATGGCACGTATTCATGCAAATCAAAATGATGTTGTTGCCAGTGAGGAGCTATATCTTGAGGTTCTAAAGGTTGATCCAGCTGACCAAGCTGCATTACAAGGCTTAATATTCTTGTATATGAATAATGGTGATTTCCAGAAGGCTAAGCAATGGCTTGGACCTGCTGAGCGAGCAGGTGTTCCTCGTACAACTATCCTATACTTAACTGCAACAATGTTGACCTTCTCAGATGCTCTAGATGAGGCACGCATCGTTCTAAATGAATTGATTGATATTGATCCTAAAAATTATCAAGCAATACTTTTGCAGATTCAGATTTATCATTCAATGTTTGAGAATGCAAAGGAAGATGAAGTGAAACGTTCTGAAGCATTGCAGGGTATTGAAAAGGAGCTTGAAAAGCTTAAGGATATTGAGGGAGCAGACTCCTTTGTGACTTCTATGGCAGAGGGTGGCTATAAACAATTGATAAGTGATTTTGCTGGTGCAAGAGCTTGCTTCTTGGTTGCATTGAAGCAAACACGTTCTGAGAAATATATTCATAGAAATATCAATCAGACACCTATCTATGAGGAAATTCTTCGCATGGATATCTCCCTAAATGACAAGGAAGCAGCTCGCCATCATGCACGTCAAATTTTGCATCTTGATGCAAATAACTGGCTTGCAAACTATGCACTTGGTTCATTGGCATTGAATGTTGGTGATTTGGCTGAGGCAGAGGATTATTTACAGCATAGTGTTGATTCAAATGAGTCTCTTGTTGCGATTAACGATTTGGCATATGCAAAGTATTTGCTTCGCAAAATGAATGAGGCAGAAAAATTAATCCAGCGCGGTCTTGAAATAGATAGAAATCTATATGTTCTTTGGGATACATACGGATGTATTAAGCTTTCACAACGTCGCTTTGACGAGGCAGAAATTCACCTAAAGCGTGCAATTCAATTATATGATGATGATTTGCGCCCACACCTACACCTTGCTCAAGTATATTTTAATACTCAACGTTATGATGAGTGTCGTGAGGTAATGCGCCGTCTATCTGCAAGTGCTGATACATTTGTTGGTCGCGATCGTGAAGAATATGATGCTCTCGCTCAAGCTATCATTAGCTTGAAATAATAATGATTGATTCTGATAGATGTTAGTGCAATGTCAGCTATCAACATTAAGGAATTAAATAAAATCGATAAGAGCTCCGCCCTCACCTGTAGGGTGGGGTTCTTTGATTCTGGTATTGGTGGTCTTTCTGTTGCTTCTGCTTTTCAGCAGCTTTGTCCAGAGACAGAGATTTATTATATTGCTGATTGGACTTATTGCCCCTATGGTAATAAACCAATACCATTGATACAAGAGCGTGCTAGAATTAATACAGTAGCTCTTATGGAGCAAGGCTGTGAGACAATTGTTGTTGCATGTAATACAGCTACAGCTGCAGCAATAGATTTACTTCGTAAAGAATTTCCTAATATTGGTTTTGTTGGTATGGAGCCTGCAATTAAACCTGCTGCTTTAAAAACAACAACAGGTGTTGTAGGTGTTCTTGCCACACAAGGCACATTTAATGGACGCCTTTTCCATGAAACCTGTGCCAAGTATGCTTCAGAAATTAATGTGTTAGAGGCAATTGGTGATGGCTTTGTTGAGTTGGTTGAACAAGGAAAGCAGGATTCTGAAGAAGCCTACGAATGTGTAGCGAGGGTAGTGCAACCGCTTTTGGATAAAGGTGCAGATTGTCTTGTTTTAGGGTGCACACATTATCCATTTTTAAAGAAAACAATACAAAAGGTTGCTGGTGATGATGTTGTTATTATTGACCCATCGGAGGCTGTTGCTCAACAAATTTTACGAATAATTACAAAGAATGCAAAAAGGTGTTAGCGAATCTGTATCGATTTTATCAAAGGAGTTGCTGCATCCGCTCATAATACGGTAATTTTTTCAAAAGCCTCGCTCTTTTAGTATAGCCACACCTGCGTTACATATGAATGAGAGAGAAAAAACCAGTTGTATTCCATGAATTTGCAAAATTGAAAATTGATTTACTTTTTAGTGTTATGGTACAATAATTTGCAGTTATGAGTTTTTAATTTATTTTTTTGAGGTTTTTTTTATGCCTGTATACCATTATGAACCCAAAGAGGAAAATACGGGGTGCGATTTTTGTAAAAATGGCTTTGATTATACTCAGTCTATAAGGGATGATAAGCTTACATTATGCCCAGAATGTGGAACTGAAATTGTTAAGACTCCGGTTGCTGCAGCAATTGGACGCTCCCAATCTGGGTTTGATGATAGGGCTAAGGCCGCTGGATTTTCTAAGCTAAAGAAGATTGGTACTGGAGAATACGAAAAGCAATATTAAGGAGATAAAGTAATGAAAGGTATAGTTTTAGCTGGAGGCTCAGGGACTCGCTTGCATCCTATTACACGTGCAGTTAGTAAACAGCTTCTTCCAATTTACGATAAGCCAATGATTTATTATCCTATTTCTGTTTTGATGCTTGCAGGTATCAAGGAAATACTTATCATCAGCACTCCTCATGATTTGCCTCTATTCAAAAATTTGCTTGGAGATGGCTCTCAATTTGGAGTAAGCTTCTCTTATTGTGAGCAATCAAGCCCTGATGGCCTTGCTCAAGCCTTTATTTTAGGAGAAAGCTTCCTCGATGGAGATTCTGCTGCGCTTGTACTTGGAGATAATATCTTCTTTGGTCACGATTTTAAACATACTGTCTGTGAAGCCGCAAAGCAAGCAGAGAATGGTGCTTGTGTGTTTGGTTATCAGGTTGCAGATCCAGAGCGTTATGGAGTCGTAGAATTTAATAAAGAAGGGAAGGTTGTTGGTATTGAGGAAAAACCAATTTGCCCTAAATCAAATTATGCAGTGCCTGGATTGTACTTTTATGATAAAAATGTTTGCGAATATGCAAAGGCTCTTAAGCCTTCTCCTCGTGGTGAGCTAGAAATCACAGATTTGAATCTTGAATATCTAAAACGAGGAAATTTGCGTGTGCAGCTATTTAGTCGTGGTATTGCATGGCTAGATACAGGGACCTACGGCTCTTTGCTTGAGGCTTCTAATTATGTTGAAACTATCCAAAATCGTCAAGGGTTGAAGATCGCTTGCCTTGAGGAAATAGCATATCGTCAGGGATTTATTACTGTTGAGCAGCTTAAGGCACAAGGCGAGTCAATGAAGAAAAATGATTATGGCAAATATCTTATTAATATAGCAGAGGGGAAATATGATATTTGAAGCTATAGATATTAAGGATGTTGTTGTAATCCGTCCCAAAACCTTTCCTGATTCACGAGGCTACTTCCGCGAATTGACAAGAACGAATCTACTCGCTGAGCATGGAATAAATGATAAATTCGTTCAATTGAATAATTCATTTTCAAAGCATGGCGTTATTCGCGGAATGCACTATCAGTTAAAGAACCCACAATCAAAGCTTGTTTGTGCAACCTATGGTGAAATTTACGATGTGATTATTGATATACGTAAATCTTCTCCAACATTCGGCAAATGGTTTGGTGTCAAGCTTTCAGCAGAGCGTGGTGAATTATTGTATGTACCTAGAGGCTTTGCACATGGTTTTCAGGTGCTTAGTGATTGTGCTTCTGTTGTATATCAATGTAGTGATTATTTTACACCTGGTGATGAGTATGGAGTTAATTGTTTCTCTCCATCGCTTGCAATTGATTGGGCGGATATTCCAATAATAATGTCAGAAAAGGATAAGGTTCAGCCAAATTTTGAAACTATCTCTTCAGAATATTTTTTGTAAGCAATTCTTGATGTCAGGCAAATGAAAAAATATCTTAAGCAAATAATAAAGTTAGCAATAACGATTGCGTTGTTAACTTACTTTTATAGTAAGATTGAGCTTGGTGCCGTAAAGCAGCATATTTTTAATTTACAGCTTTGGCCATTAGTGCTTTTCTTTGTTATTTGCGTAGGTAATATGTGTTTAAGCTCATTACGCTGGAAGCTACTGCTTGATGCAGACGGGCTGATAATACCCTTTAGAAAACTTTTTGTAAGTCACTGGATTGCTTCGTTTTTCAATTTTTTTGCACCATCAAATATTGGAGGTGATGCATATAGAATTGCTGATATTGCAATAAAGTCAGGCAAGCCTGTAAATACAGTTGCTTCTGTTTTTATTGATAGGCTTTCTGGATTTATCGCAATGTCTTTGGTTGGAACGATATTCCCGTTGTTGGGCTTACGAAGTGTTCCTGAGGAGCATTGGTGGAAGCTTTGTATTCCATTTTGCTTCTTTTGTTGCTTGCTTGTGGTTTTATTTTTAATAAAGCAGCAGCGGTTATTGCGATGGCTAATGCGATTTATGCCTAAAGTAATTCGTGGCAAGGTGGAGAAGCTTCTGGATACATTTTTACAATCTACTCAGGCATATAAGCCTGTGGTGATGTGGAGGTGTATTGGGTTGTCTTTGTTATTTCAGTTTTTTATAATTGTAGCTGTATGGTGCATTGGTATGAGTATGGGATTGCAAATACGCTTTTTTGATTATTGCGTATTTACTCCATTGATTTGCATCTTAGAATCATTGCCAACCTCAATAAATGGTATGGGGATGCGTGATGCTGGATATATAATGTTCTTTACTGCAGTAGGAATTACTACAGCGCAAACAGACGGCCCATTGGCTGCGCTGTTATATGTAACAATGACGCTTCTATATGCATTTACAGGTGGATTGCTTTTCTTGCGTCGCACCATTTCCAAAAAGTCATAAGGTTACTTACTAATATTTTTGAATCAGAGTGCTCTGCACGCACGCATTGCGCAAAAATCGTAATTCGTGAGACAATTAGACGATTGAACAGACAGTTTAGCGCTTAGAGGACCTTGGGGACACAGGAGACCTTGGGGACAAAATTATTTAAGCGCTTTTTCTTGTTCTCCTGTCGCCAATGTCGCCAATGTCCTCAATGTCCCCATTTAAACTTGAGAGCAAAAAAAAATTAGCGCTTATGGGACCTTGGGGACAATGGAGACCTTGGGGACAGAATTGTTTAAGCGCTTTTTCTTGCTCTCCTGTCGCCAATGTCCTCAATGTCCCCATTTAAACTTGAGAGCAAAAAATTTTTAGCGCTTAGGAGACCTTGGGGACAATGGAGCCCTTGGGGACAGAATTGTTTAAGCGCTTTTTCTTGCTCTCCCGTCACCAATGTCCCCAATGTCCCCATTTAAACTTGAGAGCAAAAAAAAATTAGCGCTTAGAGGACCTTGGGGATAATGGAGACCTTGGGGACAAATTTATTTAAGTGCTAGAAAATATTGCATTCGGTCACGAATTTAGAATAAAAAAAAGCGGGCGACCGAAGCCACCCGCCTTCTGAATTATCGTACGAAAATCATCGTTGGAGCGCGAACATCGTCAGACATTACTTTGACAACACCTGTGCCACTGAAGTGATTATCATCAATAAATTCAGCATCTGATTGAGAAGAACCATATGTGCCACGAGGCATATTTACATCGTCAATGAATAGACGACCAACCTTCTCAACTGTACCAGCTACTGGAACAAACTTTGAACCAGGTGTCCCATGATCATGGAAGTATAGGTTCTGATTGCAGAAGCTGCCTTCCTTTAGCATTGTCAAACGAGAGTTGCCACCATATAGATGTACAGGTACGTCAATGATTGTGCCTGTGCTTCCATCACGGCTGCCAAAGCGCAAGTCTGTACTGTTAATAGCAATAAATTCGTCAATACCTGTTTGATCACCACCAAGAATCAAATCGCAAGGGAATGAGAATACTGCACCTTTAGCAGATACAAGCTTTGACCAAATCTCGTTTGGTTCAGAATCGCTATTGCGAGCAGTGTAGATGTATGCCTTGTTAGGGAATACAATTGTACCACGAGTACCTGCATTATATGTATCAACAGTATCAATGCGAGAAATACTGTCTGAACCAAGGATTAGGCCACCAGAGGTAATTGTCAAAGTGCGACCTTCACCTAGTGCAGTGCCTTTATTATGGTTTGCCTCAACAATAAGTGAGTTAACAGTAATATCCTCAGTCAGATTGATGTTTGTGCCATAAGTGCGAACATTTTCTGTTGGGTCTGTAACAGAAGCGATTGCCTTTGATGTAATATGGCCAGGAGCAACAAGTACTCCATCCTCAGCAACAGATAGGAAGCGAAGGCTCTGATTATTCTGTACTGGAGAAATCAACCATGGTACGATTGGAGCATTACTATCAACAATATTAGCTTCATCTGCTACGTCAATTGAATATGATGCTTTGCCTGTACCACCAATAGCATACTCATCAAGACCCTTCATGAATACATAATCGCGTGCAAGTGACTTGTTGTGGCTATTATACATACGGGATGTACGAACCTGTATAACACCATTACCATCCTTTTGAACTGATGCAAAGTTAAATGTATTTGTTGGAGTATCTACATTTCCAGATGCTCTCATTTCAATCATACAGAAACCGTTGCTGACAACAAGTTTGTCAAAATTCCATGGTGTTGAGAAATATCCTTGCGGTACCCAACCATTGCTGATATAGTCTGATAGCAATGCACCACCATTGAAAATCAATCCCTTTTGTGGGAATGGATTTGCATGAGGTCCAGGTGCTCCATAGCTATGCTCAGAACCAGTTGCAACAGCACCAAAAGTCTGTGAGAGATCAAAGTGGTTTTGATATTCACCATTACCCTCAATGATAAGAGTTGCATTAGTAGCAACGCTTTCAAGACCTGGATTTATTAGGTAGAATGAGCCACCACGCTGAGTATAAGCGAAATGAGCAAACTTTTGCTTGTTACGTACAATTACTCTACCTTCAAATGCGAAGAATGGAATATCTGTACATGTTGAACCAGGACCTTCATATAGGAAGTCACCCTTACCAGTAAACTGCATGCCTGAGCCAAGAATAAATGCAGCATTACCACGCTGTGAGTCACCCCAACCACAATAACCAGTAACATTATAAATTGTTAATGTTTTGCCTTCTGGGATATTGAAATATCTCATATATCCTGTATAGCAGCGATATCTGCCATAACGATCACGTAGGTTTGTGTCTGTCCAATCCAAATATGAACCAACGTCCCAATTTAGGTCAGATTGCATTTCAATAGCCATGCGATTTTCGTGATTGCTACCATGTCCGAGTGCAATATGAGGCTGAGAGGATGTAGTTGTTGAATCACCAAGATTGCAGTAACGCAATAGAGCAGGTTCTTTTGTAGATTTTGCAAATGTCAGAGTTACAGGAGCAGAAGAACCTACACCAGCAAGGCGAATTGTACGATGCACTTCACCATTAACAGCTACACCAGCTCTTGTATTGGAGTTGTAACCAAAATAGATTTCACCTACAGTTACATCTGTATCAATAATCATAGATTTATCTACTTGTACAGGAACAATTGCCACATCATCAATAGCATTTGGATAACCAGCAACACCATCTGTTGCATTTATCCAGTTGTTTGCATCGCCCCACTTAATGTCGCTTGTAGAAGATTTAGCAATATAAACCTTACCATTACCAGCTGGTGTTGGGATACAAATTGCAAGAGACAAATCGCTATCAAGTGTATGTGTGTCTGTTGCTACATCATATCTCATGATACCAATATTTGAGAAACCTGGCTCTGTAGCTTCAAGTGTGCGATTGTCTGCTAGCATCTTGAAGTTGCGAGAGTCTAGAATTATATAGTAATCAAAAGATGATGTAAGAGCAGGAAGCGTAATCTTGTCTCCAACATTAATATATGTATAGTCCATTTCTGCAAGTGAAGATGGAGTATAAATGTTATTGCCTACGGAAAGAGTACTGTTATATGTCTTTTCGTAAGTAACACCATCAAGTACACTTTTTACAATGATAGAAATATTATGAATTGTACCTGCTTTCAAATTTTCACAAGTTGCAGTAAAGCGAGAAAGAGAAGTTTGATTCTCGTAGTAGCTAATTTCTTTCTCATCAATTTTGATTAGAACAGAGTAGCTTGCTCCATCAACTACCTCAAGAGATGCAATAGAAACATTTGCAGATGTTCCTGATGTAACAGCACTTATGTCTGACATCAAAACAGGCTCTATACGTGTTGTAAATGCCAATGTTTGGCTATAGCCTTCAATGCCCCAAGGATTGATACATTTTGTACGAGTATAATATGTTGTACCATTCTCTAGGTTGTCTATTGAGAGCAATATAGAACTTGGAACTGTTGTGAATGACTCTCCTTGAACTGTCATGAATGTCTCAAAATCTTCAGACTCAGAAATATCAAACCAAGTAGTTACGCTATCTGAACCAACACCAAAATCAGTACATGTAAGTACCATTGATATAGTATCAAATGTTAAGCTGTTCAATACACTTGATACAACAGGAGTGCCAGGAAGAAGTGTCTGGAAAGTGATTTGCTCTGAGGTTGCATCTGCATTAGAAGAACCTGTTGCAACAATACGTGCATAATAAACTTCGTTAGTTGTCATTCCACCAAGAGGAATATCATATAAACCTGTTGCTTCAACATTAACTAGAGGAGTAGATAGAACTATTGAAGAGAAATTTTCTTCTGTGCTTAATTCAACAATCAGGTCAGCAGATGTTGAACCCATACCCAAAGAGTCAACCTGTGCCACAAATGTTACATTTGTATATGAAATATCTTTTACATCAAGAGAAACTAATGGATAAGGAACTACAGCAACAGGCTCTGTCCAATGTTCGAAACCACCTTTGTATGAACCAGTTGCGCGAACAACAAATATAGGAGAAGTTTCTGAATTCCATTCAACATTGATAGTGCCTAATTCACCTGCTGCAATATCAATCTCTTCAGTAATAATACTCCAAGAAGAAGCATCACCCAATTCGCCAGCACTTTCTCCAAGAAGAACAGTAGCCTTGATAGGAGCATTCTCACTAGCCAAAATACCAAAGGAGTAGCCAGTTTCTGTCTTTTCTAATGATTGAACACCAGCAAAAATTTCATCTGAAGTACAACGGAATAGAGATAAAGAATCATCGCATTCAAGAAGAATCCAATTTTCAAATGGAGTCATGCCTGTTTGGTTAATTGTGTTGTAACCAAAACCCATACCTGGCCAATTCCCACCAGTAGGACCCTTACCACCATTACCATCGCCGCAGCGTAGCTCAATATCATACCAACCTGTTTCTGTTGGAGTAAATGAACCAGTCGTGAAGTCCTGCCAACCTGAATTATTGATAAGTACGGTACCATTGATTTTAATGTAACCCATATCATCAATGTATTTACCAAAGGTATATGTTTTACCTGCCTCGCAATAAATTTGACCTGCATAACCGAAGGTTGTATTTTGTGCGTTATAGTAGGTAGTATTACCTGTCCATTCATTGTAATAGCCTTTTGTTGCTGCCTCAGCATCTGAAGAAACATAAAGATTAGCCATTACTGGACCTGGTGTACGCTCTGTGCTTGCAGGATCAAGTGCAGTCGTAACATCGTTTGCTTTATCGATTTTGGTTTGAATCAAACCAGATCGATATGTTAAATCTGCCATTGCAGCAACGCCGAATAAGCAGAGTAGTGTAGAGAATATTGTTTTTTTATTCATAGTTTTATCCTAATATGTGGTTGCGTCACCCGCTTAGATATCTAAATTTTATCAAAAAAGAAAATTCAAGACAAGCGAGTTTTACTATTTTTGACACATTACACGAATCATGGTTGGTGCGCAATGTGTCAAATATAAAAGACACCGAACCGGCCATTAATTTTCAATTTTTTTTGGATTTTGTTGAGAAATAATTTTGCCTTTTCTTATCCTTTCTTGTTCTTTGTAAATTCTTTTTTTCAATAATTTTATTTGTTCCAGTAGATGGAAACGATTTAATTTACTTTTTAATGTTTCATAATGTTTTATTCTTTTAGGGAAACCTTCACCTGTTTCCTTTACCCTTTCAAGAGGTGTTTTAGGTGTGTCATATTTCTTCTTTGTTTTACGCAACTCATTTTTTTGTTCTCGGCTAATAAGTCTTTTACATGGACAAAATAGGTTGTTATATAAGCTTATCATATAACAATACTTCCAAAGAAGATCTTTTAATTCTTCTTGATCTAAACGTTGATATCCAAAAAAACACCTTACTAATGAGCTATTTTTTTGTTCAACTCTAGCGTTGTCATTTTTTTTGGCTATCCTTGATCGTGTAAAAAGAATATCTTGCTCATTCATGTAGTCTAAAACATAGTGATTCATGAATTCGCATCCAGAGTCTGAATGTATTTCGTATACTTCAAATGGCATTTGATTTACAGTTTTACTAATTACTTCTTTTGTATCATAGCCGTTTCTATTCCATACAGGCATGCATACATCCCATTGTGTGAGCCTCTCTACAGCGTTGTGTATCCACCAAGAGCTTCCTGTAGAGGAGTCTCCACACATTTGAACTGTATCTATTTGTACTTCTCCAATTACTGATGGCAATTCTAATTCCGCATTTTTGCAAGGAACTTCTTTAAATATATTATTGCTGCCACTGCGTTTGTTTCTCCGGCGAGGGGATTTAAGTCCGTATTTTCTTAGAATACGATTCATTGTTGATATACTCATTTTTTCAACAAGTTCATATTCTTCTGGCTCTATATGGCGAACTTGTGATAAGTCTTTTAATATGTTCTCAATGTCCGAATGAATATATTCAGGGCATTTATTATTTAAGCGTTTCCATAAATCTATAAATAATTTTTCTGCTGCTTCTGTATATTTTTTTGTTCTTCCTTTCTTGCCATTTCCTCTTTTGATGGAACCATTTAAGAGTTTAATGACATACTTTCTGTTTGCTCCTATTTCTTCACATATAGAAGAAATAAACTTGGTTTTTGCTTGTTTATTTAATTCTTTAAAATAAATTTTTCGCTTCAATTCAATGTATGTTTTCATGAAATTTTTAGAATATACTGCATTCATAGTATCCCATTATCTCATAGTGTCATCATTTTTGAAATATGGGCATTGAACTTATTTTTTTCATTTTTCTTTTCGGTGTCTTTTATTTTGACACATTGCG
>JAFUOX010000087.1 GCA_017481725.1 Kiritimatiellia bacterium
CGATATACACTTAGACTATAGACTGTGAAAGGACAATAAGAAGATTAGACGCGAGAATGGAGAAAAAACAACTCAACTCTACCTGAATTCTTCATTTTTCATTTTTCATTCTTCATTCTTCATTCTTCATTTATTATAATGCATTGCTTCCGCATCTTAATAATCTTCTGAGCGAGCACACTAGAGGATGAGATTTGCCCAATTGCTTCGAAAGATAAAGCAATAGACAAGGCAAAGCTCATTCCGCTAGTGTTTTTTTTGGCGTCACGTCTCTGCGACCTCTGCGTCCTTTGCGTCTCTGCGTCCCACCGGCGTCACGTGCATCACGTTCCGCGTCTCGTGCATCACGTTCCGCACCTCGCGTGTCTGCAGATTTTGTTTTTGTGTTGCAAGCTTGGGCGGTTTTTGGTATATTTATAGGCAAATTTAGTTGAGTTATCAACGTTTAATCTAATTCGCCTTTGTATAATTTTTTAAGGTCTTTTATGATCAAAATCGCTGTTACAGGCGGAATAGCGTGTGGCAAAAGCCTGTTTGGTGAGCTGCTCGCACAGAATGATAAGGTTGAAGTTTTTGATGCTGATGATTTGGTTCGCCAAATGCACGAACCAAATATGCAAGGAGCAAAATTAATCGCCAGCACCTTTGGTGATGAATATATCTTGCCTAATGGAGCAACAAATAAAACCGCTTTAGCTGAGCTTGTTTTTAAGGATGCAAATGCTAGAGAAAAATTAAATTCTTTATTCCACCCAATAGTTCATCAAGAGCTAATTTCAAAACAAAATTTAAATTTATCAAAACCAATTAAGGTTGCCTTAATCCCGCTATTGTTTGAAAGCGGCTGGGAGGCTGATTGGGATTTGACTGTTTGTGTTACAACAACAGCAGAAGAACAGCTTAAAAGATTGTTAACACGTGGCCATACTCTAGAGCATGCAAAGCAACGCATTGCAGCTCAACTATCTAACCAAGAGAGAGAGGCTCGTGCAGATATTATTGTTCGTAATGATGGGTCCAAAGAGCAGCTAAAGGAGGCTGCTGACGCATTGTTGCGTTATTCTATGGAGAATATATAATTATGACAGATGATCTAGAGATATCATCAGCTGCCGTAGAGGTATCGGCAGAGGAACAACCAAAGAAAAAGCGCGTGGGGCGTCCACGCAAGGTAGCAACTGAGCAGCCATCAGAGGAGCCTGCACCTGCTGCTACAACAAATCCAGCAGGCTTTGCATCACCACTTGTTATGCCACCTCCTCAGGTTGTGTCAGCTCCTGCAGTGCCACCACCACCTCCTCCGCCTCAGGTTGCTCCAAACCCACAACCAGCTCCTGCTGTTGTGTCTCCAGCTCCAGTAGTGGCTGAGTCTCAGCCAGCTCCTGTTGCGGAAACAACTGCTCATGCTCCTATAGATGGGACTCAGCATAATGTAGCTCAAGAGCCAGCTGCTGCTGTAGATAATCAGAATAATAGAAATCCTCAGCAGGATAATCGCAATAATCAAAATCGTAACTGGAATAATAACAATAATAGAAACCAGCAGCGCTTTAATAATAACAATAATCAACAGCAGCGTAATAATGGTCAGCAGGATAATCAAAATAGAAGATTGTCCCGACGTGAACAGCAGCGCCTACGCCACCAGCAGCGCCAACAGCAGCGTCAGCTACAGCGTCAGCAACAGCAACAAAATCAAGAGGGACAAGAAATCCCTGCTCTAGATCCAGCAAATCCGCCACCTCCACCAGTAAATGTTAGAGATTATCAAATCCAAACAGTTGAAGCTCTAACTGCACTTGCTGAGCTAAAGGGTATTGCTAATGAGCTAACTTCCCTTTGGAAGCATGATATTATCTTTGCATTGCTTCGTGAGCAGGCTCGTTGTGGTGGCGCAGTCTATGCAGAGGGTGTGCTTGAAATCGTCCAAGATGGAAGCGGATACCTACGCAATGAGTTTAATAGCTTTAAAACCTGCCCAGAGGACGCATTTGTTCCTCAGCAGACAATTAAAAAGTATGCACTTCGCCCAGGTGATAGAGTATATGGTGCCACAAAAACACAGCTTAAGGCAGAGTCAAAGGAAAAGCAACGCTTTTCTTTAACAACTGTTGAGCGCGTAAATGGCTTGGAGCCAGAGGTTGCTCGCCGCATCCCTGCTTTTGATTCGCTTACACCAACCTTCCCAACTCGCCGAATCAACCTTGAGACTTCCTCAAAGGGTATCGAGATGCGTATTACCAACTTTGTTACTCCGCTTGGTTTTGGTCAGCGAGGTCTTATCGTTGCTCCTCCTCGCACTGGTAAAACAGTGCTTATGCAGATGATGGCAAATGCTATTTGCGAAAATCATCCAAATGCAAAGCTTATTATTCTTCTAATCGATGAGCGCCCAGAGGAAGTAACTGATATGAAGGAGCATACAAGAATGCATAAAAATGCTGTTGTATATTCCTCAACCTTTGATGAGCCACCTGAGTGCCATGTTCAAGTAACAAATGTTGTTGGTGAACGTGCTAGACGCATGGTAGAGCAGGGTGAGGATGTTATTATCCTTCTCGACTCAATTACACGTCTTGCTCGTGCTTTCAACACTGTTCAGCCACACAGCGGTAAGATTCTAACTGGTGGTGTTGATGCAAATGCACTTCAAAAGCCAAAGCGTTTCTTTGGTGCCGCACGTAATATCACTGGCGGTGGCTCTCTAACAATTATTGCTACTGCTCTAGTTGAGACAGGTAGCAAGATGGATGAGGTTATCTTTGAGGAGTTTAAGGGCACTGGTAATATGGAAATTGTGCTTGATCGCGATATTGCTGATAAGCGCGTATATCCAGCTATCAATGTAATGAAGTCTGGTACTCGTAAAGAGGATATTCTTGTTTCTAATAGAGAGCTTGAAAAGTCTTGGGAGCTACGTAAGTTTATCGCAAAGCTTGACCCAGCTGATGCAATGAGCGGTGTAATTCATTTAATGAAGGCAACAAGCTCAAATGAAGAATTTATTACAAGATTAAGTAGCACAATCAATACAATTACCAAGAAAGATATACTTTTGTAGGTAATAGGAATAACGATATAGGTTTTTATTTACAAAAATAGGAGAAAATTTATGCCAAAAGCATGTGAATTATCAAAGGGTGATATTGTTGCAATCGATGGAACACCTTGCTCACTTGAGGAGCTAAAGGTTTCTACTCCAAGTGCACGTGGTGCTGCTAGTGTTTATCATTTGCGCTTCCGCAACCTTGTAACAAAGGCAAAGCTTGACCACAATGTTAAGGGTGAAGAGATGTACGGCGAAATCGATTTTGAAAAGCGCCTAGTACAGTATCTTTACAAGGAGCAGGATGAGTACGTATTTATGGATACTGAGGACTATAGCCAGTTCTCACTCCTTGAAATTGATATTGCAGATCAGATTCCATTCCTAAAGGAGGATATGGAAGAGATTACCGCACTTATGTCAGAGGGTAAGGTTCTTGCAATTGAGCTACCACCTGCAGTTGAGCTTCGCGTAGTAAGCTGCGATCCATCAATGCGTGCAGCAAGTGCAACAGCTCGCACAAAGAATGCTGTTCTTGAGACAGGTCTTGAGCTTCAAGTGCCTGATTATCTAGAAGCAGATGAAATTATCCGCGTTGACACACGCACCGGCAAATATATGTCCCGCGCATAATTCTATCTTGGTACATCCAAAACACTGGTGCACGCGCTAGCGCGCGGGAAAGCGACTAGAAGTCGCTTCTCCATAATACTCTCGTACTTTTAGTGACATGGGTTGCCCCCACACTAGCGCTTGTAAGTTGGTCTTGCGACACCGAGAGCAAGACCATGTCCACCGTCAAGCGCTAGTGTAGTGCGCTAAGCACACATCCAAGCAATCCTGACCATCCAGCAAAATCCTGTAATCCTGTTCCTGCGCGAGAGCGCACTGCGTGCCCCGCACGCCAATCCAACCACGTACCAATCCGAACAAATCTAATTGCCGAAATTAGAATGAACGAAAAATTAAAAGAAAAGCTAAGACATTTACCGGATAAGCCAGGCTGCTACATCTATCGCGATCGTAATGGCATGATTATCTATGTTGGAAAGGCGGTGTCCTTGCGTCGCCGTGTGCAAAGCTATTTTCGTTCATCCACGCTTGCAAAAGCACCGCCAAAGCTTCGTAGCCTCATTCATAGCATCGAAGATCTAGAAACTATCGTTGTACGCAATGAGGCAGAGGCTTTACTAACAGAGGGTAAGCTCATTAAGGACTATAAGCCTCGCTATAATGTGCTTATGCGAGATGATAAGCGCTATCTTGCACTTTGTGCGGAGAGCAAGCTCTCCTGTCCTCGCTTCAGCGAACGCAGAATCATCCGTCAGGATGGAAATGAATATTTTGGACCATTCCCATCTTCCCTTGTTGTTCATCAGGTAAAGGATTTTTTAGAAAAGCATTTTGGAATAAGAAAGTGCAAGGAGGTTTGCCCTGATGAAGCAACCCATAAGCATTGCTTAAATGATACAATAGCCTTTTGCTCTGCTCCTTGCATAAATAAAATTTCTCCAGAGGAATATCGTGCTCGCTTTGAAGCTGCATGCGAATTTTTGCGTAAGGGAGATCCTGCGGTATTATCACAGCTACAAGAGAGCATGGAGGAAGCTGCAGTTGCCTGTGATTTTGAGCGGGCCGCAGCTCTAAGAGATACACTTTTTGCACTTCGCGACATGGTGAAGCTTCGCGCTCGTGAGGTCGCAACCCCAAGCATGAAGCGCGATAATGCTCTTGAGGGCTGTGCAAGGCTCCAAGAGGTGCTTCATTTGCCGACCCTGCCTCGCGTTATTGAGGGCTTTGATATTTCCCACATTAGTGGAACTCTGACTGTGGCTTCTATGGTAGTATCTGTTGATGGGCGGCCTACACCAAATAGATATCGCCGTTTCAGAATAAAAACGGTTGAAGGAATTGATGACCCACGGAGTATGGCAGAGGTAATTCATAGACGCTACAGTCGTTGCATAGAAGAAAATCTCCCATTGCCAGATTTGATTATGGTGGATGGTGGTATAACTCAGCTACGTGCCTCGCGCGAGGTGCTAGCAGGGCTTGGCTTGGGGTATGTTCCAACAGTTGGTCTTGCGGAGCGCTTTGAGGAACTAGTGCTAGATAATGAATATGGAGACATATTGCAGCTTTCAAAATCTTCGCCTGAGCTCCAAGTTTTAATTCGCTTGCGAGATGAGGCACACCGTTTTGCTATCACATATAATCGAGATTTACGTTTGAAGAAAATCCGTGAGTCAGTGCTTGATGAGATTCCTGGAGTAGGAGAGTCTCGTAAGCTAACGCTATTAAAGCATTTTGGTTCAGTGAAGCGCATATCTGAAGCCTCAGAAGCAGAGCTTGCTGCAGTAGTTGGCCCTGTCCTCGCCAAAACCATTACCGATTATCTCGGCAATGACCATCAGTAATATAACAGATAGTGATTTGTCGCTGGCGCTTATGCCTTCGGCGAAACGCGGAGCACACGCAGTGTGGTTTTTCGGAGGCTCGGAGACTCGGAGCTTATGCACGTGATGGCTAAAAGTGCGAAAAAGGGACGCAGAGACGCGGAGGACGCAGAGGACGCAGAGCTTGCGTGGTGGTTTCTGTGATAACACTACCGCTTGTCGTTGCCTAGTTTTGCTCTTGTTGTCGCAAAGGCAACTTCCAAGCGCTAGTGTGTTCGACCCCAAAGAAGGCAAAGGCTCGGAGCTTATGCACGTGATGTCAAGACGTGCGAAAATGGATGTTAGACGCGAGACGGTTAAACGACGTTAGACGCGAGACAACAGATAGACAATTACACGTTAGACGTTGAACGGACAATAAGACGATTAGATGCGAGAATGGAGAAAAAACCACTCAATTCTACCTGAATTCTTCATCCTTCATTCTTCTTTCTTCATTCTTCATTTATTATAATGCATCGCCTCCGCATCTCTGCGTCCCTTCGGCGTCACGTGCACCACGCAAGCTCTTTATTTTATGCCTAAACAAATATATTTCAATACGAATAAAGCAGAAACAAGCCACATTACCCAATGAACACGACCCTTTTTGCCACAAGCTACATAGCAATCATAATGTGCCTTTTTATTTTGATACATTAGGGATGTGCTCTGCAAAAGTTTGCATTGAAACAAACTTATTGCGGGAAAGTAATTTTGTGTGCTATAATAGATAAAAATATTTCAAGTAGGATTACGTACTCGTTATGGATTTAAAATTGTTAACAGAAACACAGTCAATGAAGCTTGATTTGCCCGAGGGTGGCTTTGTTCTTAAGCATGGCGGTGTCTTAAAAGAAATTAATGTTGCATATGAGACCTGTGGTACATTGTCACCAGATTGTGACAATGTTATCTTTATTGCTCATGCACTTACAGGTGATGCTCACGTTGCTGGTTGGCATGCTGGTGACACCAAGCTTACTGGCTGGTGGTCTAATATGGTTTGCCCAGGTGGTGGTATTGATACAGATCGCTTTTATGTTGTTTGTGCTAATGTTCTTGGTGGTTGCATGGGCACAACAGGTCCGTCTTCCATTAACCCAGAGACAGGAAAGGCTTATGGCTCTAGCTTTCCTGAGTTAACTATATCTGATATTGTAGATGTTCATAAGATGTTTCTTGACCAACTAGGCATTAAAAAGCTCTATGCTATCGTTGGTGGAAGCTTTGGTGGCATGCAATCTCTTGATTTCATCACAAGATATCCAGATTTTGTAGAGAATGCTGTTGTAATTGCATCAGGTGCTAGTCTAACTACACAAGCTCTTGCTTTTGATATCATTGGACGCGAGGCAATTGTTAACGACCCAAATTGGCGCAATGGTGATTATTATGATGATGGTAAATCACCAGACGTTGGTCTTTCTCAAGCACGTAAGCTTGCTCATGTCACATACATTTCAAATGAGATGATGAAGGAAAAGTTTGGCCGCCGCAGAAGAGATATTGCACAGCAAAAGAATTTCCCAAATGCAGAGGAATTCCGCACAAACTTTGAGGTGGCAAACTATCTTGAGCATCAAGGAGAGAAATTCATTAATCGCTTTGATGCAAATTCATATCTTCACATCTCTCGTGCAACAGATGAATTTGATATGGCAGCAGAGTATGGCTCGTTGGCTGAAGCATTCGCAGCAGTTAAAGCCAAGGTGCTCGTTGTTGCATTGAGTGGAGACTGGTTGTTCCTTCCAAGCCAGTCTGAAGACATAACTAAAGCATTCTTTAAGGCAAAGAAGCGTGTGTCTTATTTTTGTTTAAATGCTCCTGCTGGCCATGATGCATTTTTGACTCATATTCAGGATTTAGTTAAGGTTGTATCTAATTTCTTATCAAAAGACAAGTCTGATTTTGATCCAAATAGTCTTTCTGCAGATGATCGCAAGGACTATGATGAATTAATCACAATGCTTCCAGAGCAAACTTCATCGATTCTTGACGTAGCTTGTGCTGATGGTATGTTAATGAGCTACATCAAGAATAAAAACAATGATGTTAAGTTTACTGGTGTTGATATGGACTTGGAGCAAATCAACCATGTTTTGGCTAAAAATGCAAATGCGGTATTAGCAAATGTTGATTCAGGTCTAGAGGTGATACCAGACAATACCTTTGATTGTGCAATCTTGAGCGAGAGCTTGCAGGTTATGAGAGCGCCAGATAAGGTAGTTACTGAGCTTCTACGTATTGCTCCTACAGCAATTGTTAGCTTCCCTAACTTTGGTATGTGGAGTGTTTTGGCTAGCCTTGTGTTTAGAGGCAAGATGCCAAAAACTAAGCGTCTTCCTTACGAGTGGTATAATACACCAAATATTCATCTATGTACAATTCGTGATTTTATTCAATTATGCAATGATAAGGATATTAAGATTGAGAAAATTTCATATCGCACAACCTTATTCTTGAGTAAGGTTTTTGTTGCTTTAGGTATGAAAAATCTCGGTGCTTCGCGAGTTTTGGTCAAAATTTCTCGAAAAAACACCTAAATAATGGAGAATTTTAAAGAAAAAGTAAAAAAAACTAAGAAAAAATAAAATTTTTTTATGTTTCTCTAATAAAACCACTATTCAGAAACGAATGAATAGTAGAAGTAATACAAGCTTTTAGGAAAATAACACAATATTTGATATAGGATAAAGTATGTACGACGAAAATGATCCTTCATATAATATGCAAGAAAGTGAGCATGATAGAGCTTATAATGAAATGATGAAGCTTTTTGAGAACGAAGGCTTCTTTAAGCGCATGAAGCGTATGGCAAATGGTCTTGGTATGCCAAAAGATTCAGGTGAATATAAGTTTGCTAGGCTTCAGCTACAGCGTTTGTCTGGTCCAGTACTTGCAATTTTAATTCCTTTGTTAGGTATTACGTTCTTGCTCACACTAGAGACAAAGGAAGTTTCTAAGCCAAAAACTCAGCCGGTTCAGATCGTAGAGATGACAGAGATGGAAATTGAGGAAGAGCCACCACCTCCACCTGAACCAGTTGAGTTTGAACCAATCGATACAGATTTTGATGGTCCTGTTTCTGATTTTAACACACCAGATATGGCAAGTGTTGTTAATGATGCACCGTATTCTCCAAAGCCAGCAGAGGCAAATACAGTTGCATTCGTTAATAGCCCAATTGTAATGCCTGGTATTGTTGGTTCTCGTTCACCAGGTCAGCGCGGTAGTGCACTTGGCCGCTTTGGTGGTTCTGCTGCAGGTGAAGCAACAGTAATGCGTGCTTTGCGTTGGTTGAAGTCAAAGCAGAATGACAATGGTTCTTGGAGTGATAAACATCCAACAGCTATGACTGGTCTTGCAATTTTGACATATCTTGCACATGGTGAAACACCATCTGCTGACTGTGAAGAGTTTGGTGAGACAGTTCAAAAGGGTATCAAATATCTAACCGATAATGTTAAGGACAGTGGCAGATTCAATCAGCTTGATGGTAATATGTATTCACAGCTAATTGGTGCATATGCATTGTCTGAGGCATATGCAATGACACGTGTTCCAGCTGTTAAGGATGCTGCAGAAAAGGCAATCCGCGTTGTTATTGATGGTCAGCAAGATGGCGGTGGCTTTGACTACAAGCTTGTAAAAAATTCCACACGTAATGACTTGTCTTATTCTGGTTGGGCAACACAGGCAATTAAGGCTGCTCACTTAGCTGGTCTTGATATTAAGAAGACTCTTGATGATGGCACAGAGATTGATTTGCTAGATAAGGCATATCAAAAGTGTAAGGATGGTATCCGTGAGAATTGCATCGGTGGTTCTTCTTCTTATAGCGGTGCATTTAGTTATGTTGCTTCACAAGGAAATACACACATTGGTTTAACAGGTGTTGGTGTTCTATGCTTACAGCTTTTGGGTGATGCTAATTGCTCAGAAGTAAAGAGTGCTCTTGATTTCCTTGATGGTTGTACATTCTCATTTGACACTTGGGATAATCAACCTTATCCAAAAGGAGATAATCCAAGTCCAATTTACTATTGGTATTATATTACACAGGCTAAATTCCATGCAGGTGGAAGCCGTTGGCAAAGCTGGAATAAGATGTTCCAAAAGGAACTAATTGCTCGTCAAAATGTTATCCCTCAAGCTATTGCCGATCCAAAAGGAGATATGCGTGATATCGGATACTGGCAGAGCCCATCTCAAAGCGAGTCTTATCGTGGTGCTGCTTCTGAATGGACGGATATAATGGACACATGCTTGTGCACACTTCAACTTGAGGTTTATTACCGCTACTTGCCTTCTTTCCAGACACCAAAGGTTACAGATAGTGCTGTAGTGGAAGAAGATGATGACGAAATTACAATTGCGTTCTAAAGCTTGTAATTAAACCAAATAAAAAAAGGCACCAATTTCGGTGCCTTTTTTGTTTGTCTTGTAAACCTAAATTCAATGCTTGTTTCATGCACCACATTCACAAATTTGGCGCTGTGGCCTTCATTTGAGGGTGGCTCTGCCGCCCGGTGTTGCTAGTTGCACGAAATGCACGAAATCACACGAAAAGTTTTTGTGGTTTAAGTCTCTGTGCCTCTGCGTCTCTGCGGGAAATAAAAATATCCGTATGAATATAACATGTTCAAGCCTCCTAATCTCCAAAACTCCCAATCTCCCAGTAGCGAAAGCAATAAGTGCGAAGAAGGGACGCAGAGACGCAAAGGACGCAGAGGTCGCAGAGACGTGATGCCGAAAAAATACACTAGCGGAATGAGTTTTGCCTTAATCATTGCTTTATCTTTCGAAGCAATTGGGCAAACCTCATCCTCTAGTGTCCTCGCTCAGAAGTTTATTAAGACGCGGAGGCGATGCACGAGGAATTCTTAAAAAAAGGATTTGAAAGTTTGATAGTTTGATAGTTGAATAGAGAAATGAGGGTGGCTTTGCCGCCCTAGACCCCCAACTGTCAAACTTTCCAACTCGCCCACTCGCAAAC
>JAFUOX010000088.1 GCA_017481725.1 Kiritimatiellia bacterium
AAAAAAGCTGAATTTGCTTTGGATATGATATACAACAGAGATCCACAAAGCATAGAGATACCTGCATACATAGCAGAGGCGTTAGAATGGTTGGAAAAAGAGATTTCGTCGAAAGATAATAGTGACTTTTTGAACAAGGAGGATGAATAATGGAGGATATTCGCGTTGTTACTGATGATAACAGAGATAGTAATGCAGATAGCGTTATCCAAAGTTGTTTTGATCTGAAAAATCCAAAAAGCTTTTTCTTATTTGCAGGTGCCGGAAGTGGAAAAACTCGCAGTTTAGTTTCTGCATTGGAGTATATAAATGCTAAAATGGGGCGAGAACTCAAATTAAACGGTAGAAATGTAGCTGTTATTACATACACAAACGCCGCGCGCGATGAGATAAAGCGAAGATCGCGCTATAATCCATTGTTTGAGATATCAACTATTCATAGCTTTGCTTGGAATTTGATTTGTTTTCATACTTGCGATATTCGTGAGTGGTTGAAGCGAGAGATCAGTGTGAAAAAAGCTGAGGCAGAAACAAAGTTGGCTACAAGCCGCAAAACTACGAAAACGTATAAGGAAACCGAAAAGAAGCTTGCCAAATTAACGCAAAGACTTGAATATTTAGATTCAGTTAAACACTTTATTTATAATCCCGACGGTCTTAACGTCGAAAGCAATTCTTTGGATCATTCTGAGGTCATAAAAATCACCGCAGAGTTTTTATCCCAAAAGGAAACATTACAAAAGATACTTGTTGACAAATATCCTATTTTGCTGATTGACGAAAGCCAAGATACCAAAAAGGATTTGCTGAACGTGTTCTTACAGATCCAAGAAAAATATGCTGCACGGTTTTCCCTTGGGTTGCTCGGTGATATAATGCAGAGAATCTATTTGGACGGAAAAGATGATCTGCCCAAATCCATTCCGACAACTTGGGAAACTCCGAAGAAAATTATGAATCATCGTAGTAGGAAAAGAATTGTTGATTTGTGCAATTCAATAAGGAAACCAGTTGATGGGATTGAGCAAAAATCAAGAGAAGATAAACCGGGAGGATTTGTGCGGGTCTTTGTATCATCACGTGATAATCCTTATGAAACGGAGCATTCCATTCTGCTTCAGATGTCACAGATTACAGGCGATGCTAAGTGGAGTCAAATACAAAATGTAAAAGCGTTAACACTCGAACATAAAATGGCAGCAAGTCGTTTAGGCTTCAAAAATTTTTACGAATCGCTCCACAATGTTCCGTCATATAGACAGGGCTTAATGGATGGCTCGTTGTCTGTTGTTGGGGTGTTGACTCATATATTAATACCGTTGCATCAAGCAGATTTAAATAATAACCCATTTGAAAAAGCGAAAGTTGTAAAGAAAAATGCTTTGATTTTTAGGGATAAAGACTTTGTTTTAACTAATGAATTACTACAAGAATTGCAAACAGGCGTGGATGCTTTATCGGCATGTTGGTCGGGGAAAGATCCTTCTTGTTGTGAATTGTTACGTATTATTTATGAGAAAAATATATTTTCGCTCTCAAAAGACATTGAACAAATGCTTGAAAATCCTCCTTCAGAAGGTGACGAAGATTTCCAAAAAATATCCAATTTATCGGCTGCTCTAAATTCTCCATTTTCGGAAGTAGAACGATATTGGGAATATATCAATGGACAAGCAAGTTTTGATACTCATCAAGGCGTTAAAGGGCTTCAGTTTGAGCGTGTGATGGTAATTATTGATGACAATATGGCTAGGGGAACAACTTTTAATTATAACAAACTTTTAGGTATAGAGCCTAAGTCGGTATCTGATGAAAGAAATGTGCAGGAAGGAAAAGAGACCACAATAGATCGTACTCGTAGATTGTTTTATGTTACTTGTAGTAGGGCGGTTGACAGTTTAGCAATCGTATTGTATGCAGATAATGTGGCTAATACTGTTTCGTTGCTGGCGACTTCTGGATGGTTTGGGGCGAATGAAATTATTGGAATGTAATATATCTTGTATCGGTTTAGACATATGGATTATTTAATATGATTTTGATAGGGAATTGCTGTGAGATGAAAGAAATAAAAGGATTAGTCATAGATGCTATAAACTAGTTGAGGCTAACGGTGTTCCCAATATTTTTGCAGATGCTCGTGATAGCATTGCAAGTGCACTACGAAAGGATCCTTTGAAATGACAGCCGCGAAAGTGCCAGATAATCAGGGCGATATAATCATTTATTAGACAGAAGATGGCGTAACGAAGATTGATGTTCGTTTTGACGATGAAACTGTTTAGTTGACGCAAGCGCAATTGGTTCAGCTCTTTCAAACGAGTAAGGACAATGTTAGTGAGCATACCAAGAATATATTTTCCGAAGGAGAACTGGATGCGGATTCAGTTGTTCGGAAATTCCGAACAACTGCCGCTGACGGCAAGAAGTATCTAGTTGCTCATTACAACCTTGATATGATTATTTCGCTTGGTGAAAAGATAAACTAGTTGCATTTACTTTGTCTTTTCACCCTAGAAAAATTTAAGAAAAATTCTTGTTGATTTTGGAAATAGAGTAGTATATAATTTCGGTAATTTTGTGGGATAATATTTTATAACTATCTAGAAATAAAGAGTATATTGCTTTGTTTTTAGAGATGGGGTAGGTATGGCTTTAAAAGCAATGGTTTTCATAGATGGAAATTGGTTCTATCATAGTAGGCAGGCTTTATTCAATTTGAAGAATCAAGATGGATTTGAACTAGATTATAGGCGAATTCCTAGCTTGCTATCTGAATGGCTTACTGCTTCTTTTGATAAAGAAGTGGAAGTTGTGAAATGTATATATTTTGGCGTAGTCCAAATTAATAAGCAAAATTGTAATTCTACTAAGCAGGTAGCATTTTATAATTTTTTGAAGAGCGAATGCTCGTTTGAGGTTGTTACTTCAACAATAGATTATAAATCAGATGTATCAATAAGCGAGGATCGTGCAATTGCTTTATCTTTAGCTGCTTCAGTATTGAAAAACAATGCTTCTCCAGATACGTATGATGTTGCTACATTTGTTTGTGGCTCTTCTGATTATATTCCTCTTATTAAACAAATAAGAGCACTTGGAAAGAAAACAGCTGTTGTTACTATGCGTAATTTTGAGGAAGCACAGCATTCTAGCAATCAATTGCATACAAAAAATATATTCACAGATGCTGCTCCAATTTTCTTTGACGATCATGTTGATGAATTACGCCTTATTCGCCACGAGCAGATGCGTGAATGCAAGTCTTGTGGTGCTAAGGAATTAACCACATGGGCTGGACCAGAGTTTTATTGTTCTAATTGCCGTAGTGGCTATCAACGTAAACGCTAAATTGCGTGGATGGTTGCAGATGCTTCATAGGCTGCACCTCGCCCTTGCAACTTTAGGCGGTGAATGAAGAATAAAGAATTGTGGTAGAGGCGTGCATTTGGAGTAAGGCTTCTAGCACCATTCTAACAATGAATGCTTATCTCGGGCGTCACGCAGGTTGTATTATCTTTTTAATTATCCAATTCACCTGAACTGCACCAAACTAGAATTATACTTGTTATTTCTTTCTTCGCTTGGTAAAATAAAAAGAAAATAAAAAGTATATATATTTTTTCGTTGAGATATGAGCAAAAATAATAAAAAACAAATTAAAATTGGTTTTCTTTCTTTGGGATGTTCTAAGAATTTAGTTGATTTACAGATTATGGCAGACCATCTGCTAAAGGCTGGCTATGATGTTGGTGTAGAGCATTCTAAAGCTGATATAATTCTTGTGAATACATGTGCATTTATTGAGGCTGCACGCCAAGAAGCTGTGGATGCAATAGAAAATGCTTGTCAATATAAGGCAGATGGCAGTTGCTCTGTAGTAATTGTCACTGGTTGCCTTGCACAACGCTATACCAAAAATATCTTTAAGGTTTGCCCTTCAGTAGATGCTGTTGTGGGTGTTGATCAGTTGGATGAGCTTCCTCAGATTATTTCCGATATAATGGCAAAGAAAACCTCTGCATTTTGCTCTATTAAGTCAGGATTGCCGACTCGTTTGTTTGAGCCACTAGATGAGGGATTTGTCTTTACCGGTGGACCTTATGCTTACCTAAAGCTTGGTGAAGGGTGTATGCATGCATGTGCATTTTGTGCTATACCAGGTATTAGAGGAAAGCTTCGTTCTCGTAAACCAGCTGCAATTATTGAGGAGGCGCGCCAACTAATAAAGCGTGGCTATAAAGAGCTAAATATCGTGGCTCAGGATATTTCCAGCTATGGCGAGGATTTTAAGGATGGCACAACACTTGCTGGACTCCTAAAGGAATTAGATAAATTACATGGTGATTTTAGAATGCGCCTTTTATATGGCCATCCTGCAAAAATCACAGATGATTTACTGCAAACAATAGCCACAAGTAAGCATATTTGCCACTATCTTGATGTCCCAATTCAGCATAGCCATCCAGAAGTGCTCCGTGGAATGCACCGTGCAGATACAGTAAAGCATGTTCCTGAACTCGTTAAGCGAATCCGTGCAGCAATGCCAGATGCTACAGTTCGCACAACTTGTCTTGTCGGCTTCCCGGGAGAAACTGATGAGCATTTCAATCATCTAGTAGAGTTTATTAAGGATGTGAAATACGATCATTTGGGAGCATTTGCTTTTTCTCCAGAGGAGGGTACAGCTGCCTACGATATGGGTGATGAACCAGATGAACTAGTGGCTGAGGATCGCCGTGAGGCACTTATGAAGCAACAGGAAAAGATTTCCCGCAAGCTTCTAAAGCAGCGATTAGGGAAGGTAGAGCGTGTTCTTCTTGAATCCTATGATGAAGAGAATGATATTTGGGTTGGTAGAACCGATGGTCAGGCACCAGATGATATTGACGGTGTAACCTTTGTGGTAAATGTACCTGAAAAGAAAAAGGCAGGCGACTTTGTTGATGCGGTCGTTGTAGATTCAAAAGCACATGACCTTATTGCTGAATATCGCAAATCAAAATAAAGCGTAACTCAGGTATTGAAAAAATTATTTCATACATAGAACTAATTATGGAATTAAAACCAAAAGAAAAATTCAAATGGCTTTCTTTTAAGGGAAGAATCTCAAGGAAAACATATTGGCGTAAGTTAATTAAGTTATATGTATTAGTTATTTTTATTCCTTTTTGGGGTGTGATGTTTCTTGCGGATTATCTTATTTGGCTAGAAAACTCTTCTGATAAAAAGGAATATGATATTGACAATTCTACTACAAATATTGAATCTGTAGAATCTACAAATTCGGTTTCATCAGAGGTTGTGATTGTAGAAGAAATAAGCACCCCTAAAGAACAAATAAATCAAGATACATCTGTAGAAGAAGTATCAAGCAATGATTTGTCTTGTTCTGAAAACAATGAATATATTGATGATTCCCCGTGGGCAGGTACGACGTTAGCAGAAGAAGAAGTTTCTGGTTTTCTTTTGTTTGTTGGTTTATTATTTCTTTATTATTATATTGTTGGTTCTATATTTCTTATCTTTTTGTTTCCTTTAATAATCAGGCGACTTCATGATTTGGGGTTACCTGGATATGTTTCATTAATTTTCTTCATATTACTATTATTTTCATATCCTAGAGGACCAATAGATAAAGTATTTGCAATTCTGATTTGCATTTTGGGATGCATTAAGGGAAATCCCGCAAAAAATAAATATGATTTAGAATCTGAAACAAATCCTTCTGAAATCCAAAATAATCAGCAAAAATAAATTTCATCGGAGAGGGCGGCTTTAGCCGTCCTTTTGCATTTTTAGGCATGATAACCCTCAAATAAGCAAAAATTTGTGGTTTTGGCTTTATTTTCTTGTAACGCTTTATTATAAAGTGGTATACTTTTTGCTGTAAGGTAATAAATGGGTTATGAAATCAAATATATCTCTATCAACAGACTTGCGGCAAACGCAAACAATGGCTCCTGCACTTGTGCATTCGCTCATGCTGCTTGAAAAGCCTATTCTAGAGCTGTCTGCTATAGTTAAAGAGGAAATTGCTTCTAACCCAGTTATTGAACAGGAAGAAATATCTCAAGTTTCTATAGATGCTGAACGTAAACAGTACGAAGATATAGATGCTTTTGATAAGAGAACAGAACAAGAGAATGAGTTTCCTGAGCAACCTTATTCGTATGTTTCTGATGAAGAATTATCTGGAAATCCTGATTTTAATGGAGACATTAGCCAAGAAGAGTATGAGGATGCTAGTGACTTTTCTGTGCTATCTCAATTCAATCACGAGGAAGAAGATTATATATATCAAGCCGGTGGAAATAATGAGTATACCACAGATATTGAAGAAAAACGCCAATTTATGTATGACTCAATCTCTCGTGGAGAATCCCTGCAAGAGCATCTGGTTGGCCAAATCGGGTTGGGCAATTTTTCTGAAAACGAAATAAAAATTGCTGAAGAAATTATTGGAAGTATTGATGCAAATGGTTATCTCGTTACACCTATTGCTGAAATTGCTCAAGCCCTTAATGCTTCTCTAAAGGAAGTAGAGGATGTTCTACTAAAGGTTCAAGAATTTGATCCATGTGGAATAGGTGCTCGCTCATTAACTGAATGCTTGCTTATACAATTAAAGCATTCTGCGGAACCAATAAACGAATTGGCTCAAGAACTACTTGAAAAACATTCAGATTTATTGGCAGAAAAAAAGCTTTCTCAAATTATGCGTCTATGTGACTGTACAAAGGAGGAGCTTTCAGAAGCAATGGCATATCTAACTCAATTTACACCAAACCCTGGTCATGATTTTGTGTCAAAGAAAATAGTTTATATTTGCCCTGATATTGAGGTGGTGTGGGATGAAGAGAATAAATGCTATAAAGGAATTGTCCTTAATGATTATGTCCCACAAATTCATATCTCAAAAAAATATCTTGTATGGCTTGAAGATGAAAAAACACCACCTGATGTAAAAAAATATATTGCAGAAAAGCTTCGTTCAGCAGAGATGCTTCAACGTGAGTTGAATTTGCGAGAAAGCACACTTAAACGCGTGACGGATATGGTTGTTGCTCACCAGCAAGAATATTTTAGTAAGGGCATAATGGCAATGAAGTCATATACAATGCTTGAGCTTGCAGAGGAGCTTGATTTGCATGAGACAACAATTAGCCGTGCAGTTGCTGGTAAATATGTAAAATCAGACCAAGGGTTAATAGAATTGCGCCAATTCTTTGCTTCTGGAGTTCAAAATGGGGAAGGGGAATTGCTCGCTAATTCAGCAATTAAGGAGCAGCTTCGTGGGTTTATAAATAATGAGGATCCTTACAATCCTTTATCAGATTCGGCACTAGTGAAATTATTTAAAGAACAAGGAGTGGAACTGGCTCGCCGCACGGTGGCAAAATACCGGGAATCTTTAAAAATTCCGTCATCAACACAACGAAAGAGAATTTAATTTTTGAAAGGATGCTACTATGCTATATATAGCTCGATACGTAATAACACAAAATGATAAACGGGAAATTTTAGAGGATGCGGCATTGCTTGTTCGTGGCACAGTTATTGAAGATATTGGCAAGGCAGCGGAATTGAAGGTGAAATATCCAGATGAGCCGATAGAAAATCTTGGTAATGCTGTAATAATGCCAGGGCTTATCAATGCACATACGCACATACCAATGTCTTTCTTACGTGGCTATTCAGATGATAAAGCTCTGATGGATTGGCTTTATAAAGATATTTTCCCAGCAGAAGCAAAGCTTACTCCAGAAATTGTTGAGCTTGCAACAACACTTTCATGTGCCGAGCTTTTGCGTTTTGGATGTACGGCATTTTATGATATGTATATGCTAGAAAAAGCAGTTTTCAAAGCAGCTGATAGAGTAGGGATACGAGCTGTGCTTGGAGAAAGCGTTTCCTCCTTCTTCCCAAGCCTCGATGCAAAAAACATTGATGAATTTTTTGAGAGCTTTGATGCAAATGATGAGCTTATGAAAAATCATTCACTTATCCGTCATGCAATTAATCCTCATGCAATTTATACAACAGAAACTGCAATTCTTCAACGGTGCCGCCAAGTTGCTGATGAAAAGAAAATTCGTTTTGGTATTCATATGTGTGAAACAAAAACAGAAACTACTGGCTCTTTAGAAAAGAATAAGCAGCGCCCAATTGCATATTGCGATTCTATCGGAATTTTGAATGAAAATACAACTTTAATTCATATGGTTGATATTAATGCGGATGATATTGCAACCGTAGCTGCTAGAGGCTGTGCAACAGTTCATAATCCTGCATCTAATATGAAGCTTGCCTCAGGTGTAGCACCAATTCAGGAGCAACTCGATGCAGGTATTGCGGTTGGACTTGGCACTGATGGACCAGCATCAAATAATGCACAAAATATGTTCCGCGAAATGTATCTTGCAGCGTTGCTCCAAAAGCTAGATAAGCAGGATCCTTTACAGATGCCAGTTCAAACTGTGCTTGATATGGCAACACGTGGCAGTGCAACGGCTCTTGGTTGGGCAAATGAAATTGGCTCTCTTGAAAAAGGAAAGGCTGCAGATTTTTGTGCTCTCTCTCTTGATGAGTCTAATATGCAGCCAGTTCACAATGTGCTGTCAAATGTGGTATACTCTGCCACAGGTATGGAAAATATAATTACGGTTGTAGCTGGTAAGGTGCTATATAAAAATGGCACTTATACAACTATTGATTACGCAAATATCCTAAAGGAAGCAATGAATTTAAATGATTGGTTAAAAAATAATTAAAATTTTAAGGAGATAACTATGGAAAATAACGAAGATTGTTGCTGTAATGAAGAAGAGAGACTGGTTTTAAAGCATTGGGCCTTTCCTTTGACTCGCCCTCATACTGGTTTACTATTCGGTAATGGCACTATGGGTGTAATGGTTTATGGTGAGGGAAATACTTTAAGGGTTTGTATTGGTCGATCTGATGTCTGGGACCATAATGGAGGCGTTGATTGGGGAAATCAAACCTTTGAAAAAATTTGCGAGGTTCTTGATAAGAAGGATGAAGAGGCACTTACAAAATTGTTCCCACCATCTCAAAAGGGCCCAACAATAATTCCTATTGGTAGAGTGGAATTTGATTTACCAAAAGATTATATCCTACGCGATGGTGAAATTGATTTAAGAAGTGGTATTGGTTTCATCAACATTCAGACAGGAGATGAAAGCAATGCCGCTATGGTTATGGTTAACTCTTTAAAGAAAAATGTTTTCTGTATCAATTTGAATTTTGGTGGAGTTAAAGGTCGCTCAGTTTCTGCATGGGATTCCATTGGAGAAACACTAAAGGGAAGAGGCTTTAAAGCTGCACAGAAAAATGACGCAAAAAACAAGCGTTCAGGTGGTTGGTATCAAGCTTTGCCTAATGATCCAGGCTACTATTGTGGTTGGGAAATTTCTGATAGACAGATTTTAATCTCAGTTGAGGTTGATGATGCAAAGAAAACTGGTAAGGCTAAGGTAGAAGAAAATTTTGCAAAATTTGATATCTTTAAAGAGAGAGAAAAGCTAAGCAAATTCTGGGAAGAAAAGAATAGCTCTTTGCCTTATATTAATATTCCTGATGAAAGCCTAACAGAGCTTTACAATTATGGAATTTATAAGTTTATCATTGCTACCTGTATGAGCAAGGTTGCTTGCGGCTTGCAGGGACCATGGATTGAGGATTATCAGCTTCCGCCTTGGGCAAGTGATTATCACTTTAATATTAATGTTCAGATGTGCTATTGGCCAGCATATCAGAGCGGTTTGCTTGATTCATTGCTTCCTGTTTTCAATATGTTAAAAAAATGGAAGCCACGTCTTCGCTTTAATGCAAAGAAATTTATCGGTATAAATGATGGTTATATGCTTCCTCATGCAGTTGATGATATGGGTAAGTGTATGGGTAATTTCTGGACAGGTATGCTAGATCATGGTTGCACCATGTGGATGGCTACTATGATGTACCGCTACTTTGATTACTCTAATGATGTTGCCTTTATGAAGAGCAATGGCTTTGATTTTATGAAGGGAGCATTTAATGTTTTCTATGCAATGCTGAAGGAAGAAAAGGATGGCTCTTTGTCTCTTCCTTTTGGTGTGTCTCCAGAATTTGGTGGTGCATCAATGAATGCATATGGAAAGAATCCTAGCTTCCAGCTTGCAGTTGCTCATCGTTTGACTCAAGATCTTGTTGCAGCAGCAAAAGCATTGAAAGAGGATATAGACCCACGCTGGTTGAAGCTTTTAAAGAAGCTTCCAAAGGCATGTATCTTTAATCATCCTAATGGCTCTAAGCAGATTGGTTTGTGGGAAGGAAAGAATCTAGATGTTTCTCATCGTCATCATTCCCATCTTGGTGCTATTGCTCCATTTGATGTAATCGATTGTGAAGATCCTGCATGGAGAAAGATTGTTAATGATTCTATTACAAATTGGATTTATTGGGGTCAGGCAATGTGGACAGGCTGGTGTATCACTTGGGCATCTATGCTTCATACTCATATGGGTAATGGTGATATGTCTGCTATGTTCTTAAAGATGTTTAATGACGTCTTTACAAATGAGGGTGGTGGCACACTACACGACACATTTGCTGCAGGTATTTCTCTCTTTGGTATGTCTGTGTTGCCAGATGAAGCAGAGAAAGAAAAATTTGCTAAGCGTGGTGAAATTATGCAGCTCGATGGTGGTATGGGTGCTGTTGCTGCTCTATTTGAAATGCTAGTAATGGAGAAGAATGATGTAATTCATATCTTCAGAGGCTATCCTAAGAGATGGGCTCATGGTGCCTTTGATAATGTTATGACAAAGCATGGACTTCGTATTGGTGCTGCTCGTGCCTATTATGACTGTGTGGTAGTTATGATTAATACTCCAAAGCATGAAATTCCAGAGGTAAAGCTAGCAAATCCATTTAAAGATAAATCTAAGCCTATTGTAGTAAAATCAGCTCAGGGTGATGAAATTTTTGATGGCGTTGCTGATGTTCTTTCATTGAAACTTAAACCTGAATCAGCCTATTGTATTACACAAAAGGGAATGGTTTTGTAGAATTGCTTACAAAACTATATAAGTAACAAAGGTTAAACGCATTAATTATCTTAATAAGGGAGAATTATGAAAAATAAAACATTTCAATTAGCTACGTTTTTGAGTTTGATGCTCTGTACAATTAATGTATTTGCTACAGATTATACATTAAGCACAGCAGCAGCTATTGCAAATCAATGCTATGCTGTTGGTGACACTGTCACCATTAGCGATAACTCAGTTGATGCGGTTATGGGTGAAAAAATTGCAACCCTAAAGGAGCAAACTATTACTATGGTTGGCCCAGGCGGATTGCTTCTTAAAGATACATCAGGCACTGAGCATATCTTCTTTGTTTATGAAAAACCAGCCAACAATGGTGAGGTATTCTTCTGTGAGCTAGTAAATAACAATGTTGATTGGGATACATTTGCTTGGACTAAGGTATATGGCTCATCAGATCGCACCTATCCAAATGCTCCTGACGATGTTGCTATTATTGTTAATCGCACATCAAATTATCGCTATATTAATGTTAGAGGTGATGGTGTTACAATAGGTCAGCTTGTTGTATGCTTAGATAATCCTTTTACAATTAACCAAACAGGAGGGGCTACTAGATACTTAAAGTTTAGTAGAACAGATTCTAAAGCACCAATCATTTATCTTTCAACCACAAAAATTACTAATGAGAATAACAACACTACTCAATTCCGCATGGGTGAGCATGATAGAGATGATGGGGGAAATGTTTTAGCCATATCCTTTGATGGTCCAGAAATGATAATTGATTGGACTGGAGACACAATGGCTGTAGGCTCTTATTGTAGAACAAGAGCTATACAATTTGCTTTGGGTCGCACAAGCATTACAATAAATGAGGGTCAAACCTTAAAGCTTCTGAATGGTTCTTATGTTACACAAAGAAACTATGATGATTTTTATATTCGTGGTCTTTTGGGTTCTGGTGTGTTTGGTGAAGGAACAGTTGAAATCAAAGATGTTTGTCTTAATGCTAAAGCATCTCACCTTTTCGAACCAGGAAAGTTATGTGTAAATTCTGGCTTTGATTCTAATGGTATTAATAATAATGTGTCTCGCTTCTCAACTAGTTTTACAACTATACCAGATATTGATATAGAAGTTTTGTCTGGAACCTGTCCAACAAATCACAACTATTATAATACTCTCCATAGTTTATGGAACACAGGAACACCAAATGCTGTACTTTCTAAGTCAATATTACTTTCTGGAGCATATTGGGTTTTGGATACAAATGGAGATTATGCTCCAGGTGTAGAATATCTTCAAGCTACAAATACAGCAGAAAAGGTTACTGTTAGAGGTCATGTTAAGCTTTATACAAATCCAGCATATAATCCTGATAGTGGTCACTTAACAGCTGATAACCAACAAAGAGGTCGTGTAACGCAAAATCTTCGTTTTAATAGTCTTCTACGAGATGATAAATGGTCAACAGTATCGATAAATGGTTTTAATTTCTGTCGAAATGTTGCTAGTACAAATGAAATTCGAGGAACAGTAAAAATTGATAATTGGGCAGATTACATTGTTCGTCCAGAAGGTGTAAATCCAGAAAATTATAATGATAAGGAATATGCCATTATTCCATGGCTTACTGTTCATGCAAATGACAACAATCAAGACGGTCTCGACTTGGATTGGGGTGGAGAGCATACCTTCCCTGCAATTAGAGAGAGTGACGGACTTGTCCAACTATATGTTAGTTTGAATAATAGAGGTGACGCAACCTTAAGCAATCGAGGGGAAAACGATAACTTCTACTTTGCAGATAAGGGTGGCTTCCATCTTAATGGCGCAGATAGAAGAATTTTCTCTCTTGTTTATGCTACAGGTGAAGCAGTGTCTTACGCGGCTGGAGGTAATTTCTATTTAGATAGTTCAATGGGAGGTCATAAGCTTTATATTACCAGTGGAGCCATGGCTGTCACGCGAAATGCTAGGTGGCTTGGTCAGCCTATTGATATGACACGTAATGGAAAAATAGTTCTCGAGGGTAATCCTTCTTATCTTCATTCTACTTCAGGTCATTCTAGAATAGTATCAAATAACGGTGGGTCAGACTTTAATATGGTTTGGGTACCATTAGTTGCAGAGAACGATCTTGTTATTGGTAATAATGGCGCAATTGGTATTGCAGGTGACCAAAGAGGAATTAAAGGAACTATGGTTCTCAATGGAGGAAGATTATTCTTAGGTTATCCTTCTTATGAAAAGACTGGCTATCTATACAGTGTAGGAAATCCTGAGAAAGGCTGGCCAATGCATGGTGTAGCAACAGATTGTGATTTCCGCATTCGTGGTGGCGCTGTTTTGTGTGTCGCATCTTCTGGTTACACAGGTGTAGATAGCGATGGTAATGAAATTGATGAGCCAGTATTTGCTAATTCTGCTTCAGCAAAAAGAAAGATTACTCTTGAGCGTAGTGGTTTAACAGTTGGCTCAGTATTTATTGCTGAAAATCTTCAGCCAGTAATTAATGAGATATATGTTCAGGATGATGCTGGTGAAGAAATTACTCTAGAGCGTGGTATTTGGGGCTCAAGTGAAAGTGATGCTGAGCTTGTTGATGACTCACTCTTTGCTGGTCCAGGCACAATCAAGGTCTTACACGATCTGCTTGTTCGCCCAACCGCCATCATTATTAGATAAAATAAGGATGCTTCTCGGGTAATTTTTTGCCCTCGATGAAGGCAATTTAATTTTCTGTTGTCAATTTGTTTTAAACATCATAAGAAAGCAAATTACAGCAATGCTATTAAAGTACCATTTTGGTGCTGTCACACCTTTTGATAGATGGAGGTGCCCTAATAATCGTAATAGGGTATCTCCATCTTTTTATATTAGTACAAGAAAAGCATCAGTGGTGTTTTGCTGTCTCATAGCCGATACACATTTCTCCTCAATAGGAAATGGTGGTCCAATAGATATTGATGCTTTAACTGGAGTGATGTTACAATTGGATATTTGGAATATTGGCTTTAGCAATAATTACACATAGGCAATGTGTATTTGCATTCTTTAGTGCTTTTGAATGTGATATTCAATAGCTGCCTCTGAGCGAAGCCTCTTAATCCATTCTGCTTTTAGGCGACTCATCTCTCTAGCAAAAATTTTTGCTTCAATCTCTTTGCGGACCTCTGTAAATGGTTTTTCATGTCCTGCTTTCTCATCAAATTTTTTGATAAAATAATATTTACCCTGCATTTCTATTGGTGATGAAATTTCTCCAATCTTTAATGCTGCAGCAGGTTCAGCAAAAACGGGTGTTAAATCCTCGCTAATATTTACCCAGCCAATTGAGCCAGCCGGATCACTTGATGCTCCATTGAGCTTTAGTTCCTTAATAATATTAGAAAAATCTTCTTTTGCCTCTAGCTTTGCTACGATATTTGTATATATATCTGCATTGTCAGCCTGCAAAATACCAAGATGTGCTGTGCCTTTTACTATATATTTATCTTTATTTGCATTGTATTCAGAGAAAATTTCTGCATTAGAAATATGAATGTTTTGTACAACATTTCCACTAATCATTGCAGAAACAATTAAGCTCTCCTCAATTGTGGTTTTCCATGCTTGATAGGTTAATCTGTTTTTTGCTAGCTCAGCAGTTAGTTTTGCTCTATTTCCATCAAATCTTTTTTCAATTATCTCGTTTATGCGCTGATCGATGATTTTTTGTGGAATATTTAGATCAGGATTTCCGTAATAAGCATCAAGAATTAGGCGATTATTGATTGCATCATCCAGAGAAAGGAAAAGGCAATGCTCATCTATCTCTACAGGTGTAGCATTAGGCATTAGATTATTTTCAATTATATTCTTTCGGTGTGCAGGAATAAATGGATAAATGTCAGTAAGCATAATTGGCTTCCCATTGACATGTGCAAGCACCCCATCCACTGTATTTGGATTAATAACTGGCTTTTCTATCGCATAAACATTATTAGATATAAGTACAATAGCAGCTAAAACAGAAAAAATAAAACGCTTGAAATTCATATAGTCTCCAAAATGAATTTGTGGTAAAATGTAACACCTATAAATTAAACATATTCTTGACACTTTTTGTACCATATTATACCTTATTATTGTTTTTTAATAAAGAGGCAATTTTTAAAATGAGTAATATTAAACCATCTTTAGTGATCACTAGCACATCGAATCAAAGAATAAAAGATATTGTAAAGCTTAGACAGCGCTCACACCGCGATCAAAAGGGCTGCCTTTTGGTTGAGGGCTATCGTGAGGTTAAGCGTGCTCTTGATAATAACTATAAACCTAATACAATTATCACTTGCCCAGAATTGTTTATGGGAGAGCATGAGGGGAAGCTGATTGAGCGTAGTGTTGCTGCCGGTGCGGAATATATTTCATGCTCTGTGCCAGTGTTTATGAAAATCTCAGCCCGTGATAGGCCAGATGGTTTAATTTTGATTGGCCCACAAATTCGAAATACACTGGACACAATTAGTCTTCCAGAAAACGCATTAGTTGTTGTGGCAGAGTCTATTGAAAAGCCTGGTAATTTAGGCACAATTTTGCGCTCTGCAGATGCAGCTGGTGCCTCTGCTGTTTTTGTATGTGATAAATGCACAGATGTGCAAAATCCAAATGTGGTTCGTGCAAGTATTGGTACATTATTTTCTGTGCCTGTTGTTGATTGTTCAAGTGAATCTGCGATTGAATTTTTACGCACACGTGGCTTTACTATTTTGGCTGCAACTCCTCATGCGGAAAAGTTTTATTCTGATTATGAGCTTACAGGACCAACAGCAGTAGTTGTTGGTTCTGAACAATATGGTTTGAGCGATAAGTGGTTGGAGGCTGAGGGAGCAGCAAAAGTGCGCATTCCAATGCTGGGGCAGTGTGACTCTTTGAATGTAGCATCTGCTACAACAATTCTACTTTTTGAGGTGGTACGTCAGCGTGTAAAGGCAGATCCATCACTTGTTCCTCCAATTCATGAGCATGAGCATACAAGCTATCATACCGCATCTTCTGATTAATTTTAAATAAAGAAATACGAATGCTAAATTTAACAAGCCCAAAAGCAGTTGTTGAGCTGCTAAAGAGTAACGAAATTACACCAAACAAGGTTTTGGGGCAAAATTTCCTTATAGATCGCAATATTTTAGATTCTATTGTTGAGGTATCCGAGACAAGCTCTGAATATTCAGTGCTTGAGGTGGGTCCAGGTCTTGGTGTTTTAACAGAGCAGCTAATGCTCCACTCAAAGCATGTTACGGCAGTGGAGAAGGATTCAGGTCTTTATAGAATTTTATCAGAGCGTTGGGGTAAAGAGGAAAAACTAACATTAATTCATGGGGATGCATTAGAGGTGCCACTTCATGAGATATATGCTGCTGGTACAACACGTTTGATATCCAATCTTCCATATTCTGTCGGGGTGCGTGTAGTGTTAGATTCTGCACTTTGCGATAATCCTCCGGAGGTTATGGTTTTGTTGCTCCAAAAGGAGGTGTGTGAGCGCTTTGCAGCAAAACCGGGTACTGCTGATATGGGAATTGTGTCTGTTCTTCTTCAACGATTATATAAAGTGACATTAGTTCGCAATGTGAAGCCAACATGCTTTTATCCTCAGCCAGATGTAACTTCAACGATTGTTAAGCTTAAGCGACACAATGACTATCCAATGGATGCGGTAGAGAGTAAGTATTTTACTGAATTTGTAAAGCTTGCTTTTTCGCATAGACGTAAGCAGTTGGCATCAGTAATGAAAAATGCACCAGCTCCTTATGGAAAATCAGCTGATGAGATTCGTATGCTTCTTCTTCAAGTAGGGGCAACAGAAACTGCACGCCCAGAGGAGTTGTCAATTTCTCAGTGGGTTCAGCTCTCATCGCTTTGGAGAAATTCATAAATGTCGTACACGCACTCTCGTGCGTAACCCCATGTCTGTGTTTCGCTGAAGGCTAGAGCGAGAGCGATTAAATCGATTCTCTCGTTGCTTACGCTTAACACGGAGTACGGAGGACAAAAGAGAATTGTGCCAGCAATTATTACAACACCCCTAAAACCCCTCCGTGCCTCCTTACCTCTTTTTTCTCCGCGTTTCGCCGAAGGCCACAGCGTCAGCGATAAATCAATCATCGTCAATCATCCGTGCACGTGATGCAGATGTGATGCACGTGATGCCAAAGGGACGCAGAGACGCAGAGGACGCTGAGGACGCAGAGCCGTGACGCCGGAAAAACACTAGCGGAATGAGCTTTGCCTTGGCTATTGCTTTATCTTTCGAAGCAATTGGGCAAATCTCATCCACTAGTGTGCTCGCACAGAAGCTTATTAAGATGCGGAGGCGACGCATTATAATAAATGAAGAATGAAGAGTGAAGAATG
>JAFUOX010000089.1 GCA_017481725.1 Kiritimatiellia bacterium
AGCCTCGGCTACTTCTTCAACTGCTTCTGGTTCTTCAACAACCTCAGCAATCTCTTCAACCTCGTCTACTGGAGCTTCCTCTACAGCCTCTTCGACAGCCTCAGCTACTTCTTCAACTGCTTCTGGCTCTTCAACAACCTCAGCAATCTCCTCAACCTCGTCTACTGGAGCTTCCTCTACAGCCTCTTCAACAGCCTCAGCTACTTCTTCAACTGCTTCTGGCTCTTCAACAGACACCTCTTCTATATCCAAATCATCAACATCAATAGATTCTAAATCTATATCCAAATCATCAATACCTAGCTGTTTTGCATTCAAAATAGCTCTTGGTTGGTTGGTTTTTGTTTCTGTGCCTGGTTGATCAGACAAAGCATATGTTACACATAATGCTGTGAATAGGATTGAATAAATTTTCCAAGCGTTATTTATATTCTTCATTGAAGAGTACTCCTTAAAAATATATACTATATCTTAAAAATTTTGTATTTTTTCGACAAAATTACTTAGATACTGTACGAGACTGTTGATTTGATTTATCTAAAATTACTACAGAATTACCGTTTTTGTCAACTGATTTTACTTGATATTCAACGTTATCAAACGAAAAAGTTTCAAATTCTTTAGCTTGATAAACTTTTTGCTCAGGATCCTTGGTGCAAACAAAGAAAACTTCGCGCTCACTAAAGACCTTTCCAGCTCCTTGTTGAAGTTGAATTTCCTTGTGTTGATTTGACAAAGTTATTACATAAACCTGACCCTTTTTATCAGGCAAACCTGGTCGCTTAATAACAACATCTTTTAGCTCATAAGAGACCAATTTATAGCCTGTTTTCTCTAGTTCATCACCAACGGAAATCATACTAGATTTGCCAGATGGGCCATTAATTTGGAATTTTATGTTGTCTTTGAAGCCAACCTTACCCTTTAATTCATAAGGGAATTGGATAGACTTAACATCCTGAACAACCAAGAAATCAATTAATGGAGGGTGGGTAGATGCATCTCGAGGATTACTTTTAGCAATAAATTCCTCATAATTTGTAAATCCATCATTATCCGCATCCAAATCCTTATCTGCTGGGTCGGCTGGGTTAAATGCATGCTCACGCTCGTATGCATCTGGCATGCCATCTCCATCTGAATCCCAATCTTCAGCTACATCATCATCTGGTTGTGGCTCATTACAGAAAGGGCAAACCTTTGCTTCAAATTCAATAGCCTTCTTACACTCGTTTTTAACACAGAAAACACGACTTGGTGCAATAAGCATACTAGATGCATCATCACCTGTTACTAGGACAACAGGACTTTCAGCAGCCTTTTTTGCTGCCTTATAGAAATCATCTGATGCTTTTTCTGCAATTGGATTTGATATTTTTTGATTAGCTAGCTCACGTTCAAAATCGCGTTCATTACTTTCAACACCTTTATTTTTCTCAATAAGGATAAGCAAAGAAGAAATCAAGGCGATTAAGACAATACCTAGGATAATCTTTTCGTAATTACCTTTAAAAAAGTTTGATTTTTTATTTTTCATTTTAACACCTTAAAAATCACCATTAGCTTCTTCATTGTCTACGTTAGCATCAGCATCTTGGCTATCAACGGACTCTTCCATTGAGTCGTCAGCATACTCTTCTGCTTCCATAGCATCGGTATTTTCTTCTTCTGGTTTAAATGTGAAAACGTCAACAGTCATAGAAACAGTAACTGGAGCCTCGTGTAATTCACCAGAAACCAAGCGTGATGTTCTGCTAGGTGGGCGAACATTTAACACAATTTGATTTTCACTAGCCTCTTCTGCTTGTGAGCGGCGTTTTGATTTCTTTTCGTCCTTTTGTTCATCAACAGGTGGACGATAATCATCCCTAGCCTTTACAAAAGAAAGCTTTGATACAATCGCATATGGTTTCATTGTGCCAATCTCATTCAAAATTGTCATAAGAGAATTTTGACGAGCATCAAATACAAACTCAAAGCGCTGGCGATCCACCTCAACAGCACCCTGCTCAAAAGGCTCAATTGGTACAGGACCTCCTGAGTTTGTTGTTACATTAGAGGCACGATTACGTGAGGATCTGCGACTTGAGCGACGAGAAGATGAAGAATCTTCTTCATCTGATTTTTGGTTATCAACATCCTCAAACTCCTCACGACGTACTGCCTTAAGCTTATCTATTTCAGCATCATACAATAACTGAACTAAGCCATCAATCAAAGTTAGCTGTTCCATCAAACGTGGAACATCATTCTTTGAAGCTGGAGCTCCATCCTTATACTTATCAAAACCAAAGGTTAGTCCTTCTACAGCAACACTCTTGCCATCTGGGCCTTTTGGAGCAGTTGTAGTCAAGCGTTCAATCATTTCCTGACGCTTGTTGCTAAAATAGCCTGGATTTGTTTGTTTTGATTCAGGATTATATTCACCTTCACGAATAATTGTGAGAAGCTTTTTCTCCCATTCACGTGCCTGCTCTAAATTTTTCTCAAGAATTTCTTTATTTTCCTCATTAGGGAATGGATTAGCTGTCTTAAAAATACGAGCATAATCCTTCTTTACCTTCTCAAGCTTTTCAGCAGACTCTGAAGCCTTGCTTACAGACTGAATTGTAATATAAGCAGCTCCGAATAATGCGAGGATAAAAACAACACCTACGGAAACTAATATTGTTTGAGACTTTGTCATCGTTTATTCCTCCTCATCGGTTGTTGTATCCGCACCAGGCAAGATACCAGGAATTTTTGCTAATTTAACACAAAGCACTATTTCGCCAATAATTCCCTTCTCCTTTTCGGATTCTACTCTAAAATCATCCTTTTCAGAAGAAAAAATGCCTTTTTCCTTACCTAATAGAGCAAGTTGATCTAGAATTATTTCACCAGCGGATTTTTGAGCTGTTTTTATTTCATCAATATCATCAGAATAGCCTAAGATAGTTAGATGAAGTTCATCTCCTTTAATTTCAAAGCTTTTTAGCCAGCAATTTCCTTTTAGGGATTTAGAAACAACATCAATTAATTCTGAATATGAGTTACGAATAGCAAAGAAATTAGCAATATATTGTGATTTCTCATTATATGCATCAAATTCTGCAGTAACAGAATCTAATTGATTTTGAATATTCTTCAGCCTATTCAATTCCTTTGTTATTTTTGTAACACGTGCATCATTTATAGTGTTTTGCTTATGTGCTGACTGATTCCAACAGAAAATCATTAATAACAAAGCAACAGCAGATGCTATAAAGAATGGAATGCGCTTTACAAATTTACGAGCATGCAAAACATCAGCAGGCATCAAATCAATTTCTACTGGACATTTTACACATTGACGGAGCATAAGACCAACAGAATTTGATAGTACGAATAACTCCTCATTTGTTACTTCTACACCATTATCTATATCAACCGCAACACTCGCAAATGGATTCATATAATCAACAGGAATACCAAGCTTTTCGCTAAAGAATTCACTTAGCATTTTTGTCATAGAACCACCGCCAGTGAGAAGTATTTGCTCTGGTGCAGAACCGCCCTGTTGACTTCTATAGAAATTAATAGAACGATTAATTTCCATATGAAGGCGTGTAACCACATTACGGATAATCTTAGAGCATTTGTCTGCTTCTTCATCATCCTGAATTGCAAAGGTACCACCTAAAGCAACAAAGCCCTTCTCAAGCTTTAATTCCTCCGCCGCAGCCATTGAAATACCTAATCCCTTAGAAATTTCAGTTGTAATCATATTACCACCGATAGGGATACTGCGAACGAAGAACTTACTGCCTTCGATAAATATTAAGCTTGTTGATTTAGCACCAATATCTAGAGCCATTGTACAGCCATCAATATTGGAATAATTGTATTTGACGCAATTATATAAAGCAAGAGCCGCCGAATCAATCAATAATAATTGAAGCCCAGCAGATTCTGCACAACGTGCAACATCATTTGCTAATTCCTTTTTGACAGCAACAATTAAAGCATCTGCTTCAGTAGGGTCATCACCTGGTAAAATCTGATAATCCCAAACCACATCCTGCACTGGGAATGGTAGGTTTTGCTCTACCTCTTGGTTAATCTGAATTTCTATATTGCTTTTATCCCCTACAAAAGGAATCTTTGCGAAACGTGTAAAAACAGCCTGCCCAGAGAGAGTAACAAGCAGAGGAGCAGGTTGCATACCAGCTTCTGTCATTAATTGCTTAATAATACCCTCTGCTGCTAATGTAGCAAAAGTAACTTCCTGCCCATTATTGCCGTCTAACTTATGTGTTGCTACTTTAGTTAGCACTGGCAATGCTGAATTTTTAACATTAAACTCAGCTAATACAACCTTACTGGCACCTACGTCCAGCGTTAAAACTCGATCAGAAGAAAACACTACTTGCTCTCCTCATAGCTATCCATATCAACATATGCAAAGACCGTCTTTTCACGGGCTACCAATATGCCAGATGGTTTGTCCAATTGTTTGTTTAGTGATGTATCTGTAACCTGTGGGTTTTCCCACCATTTTGGATACTTTTTCAAAATTCCAGTTTCTTCAGACTTCTCTGCAACCACTTTATCACCGATGCTTATTTGCATACAAATACCAAGAGGTTTACCTAGGCGCTTTAGAGCATTTGGAGCTATAACAGCACCTACTTTGCGGTCTCTTCCTTGCTCAATATCAGCATAATTACATGTTAATGTAACAAAAGCATACTGTTTATCGCCCTTAACATATGCTTGCTGACGCTGGAAAAATACGTAATATGTAACACTAATTGATGGAGTCCATTTTTCATTTGCATCAAAAGTTGCAGAAAATACACCCCACTTTTTCTTTTTGCCATTTAAATGAGCAAAAGCCGGAGTATCCACCTCATAATCTGTTAAACCTGTAATTTCCTTCAATACAGGAGGTTTGATTGACATCTGTTGTGCTGGCAACAATGAAATAAAGCAACCGAAAACTATTGCTATCACCATTGCTTTCAAAAACATATAGTTTTTCATATTTTTTATTACTCCTAGCTTTATTATTATAAATTTGTTACAAAAATTGACTAAAAATAAAAGTTGTATATGGTAATATTAACCACCGATTAACAAAATAATAGCAAAAAATTATAAAAACATAAAGCAAAAATTAGTTTTCTTAATTGAAAAAGTAGCTGCACCGCAATGTGTCAAAATAAAAGACACCGAAAAGAAAAATGAAAAAAATAAGTTCAATGCCCATATTTAAAAAATGATGACACTATGAGATAATGGGATACTATGAATGCAGTATATTCTAAAACTTTCATGAAAACATAAATTGAATTGAAGCGAAAAATTTATTTTAAAGAATTAAATAAACAAGCAAAAACCAAGTTTATTTCTTCTATATGTGAA
>JAFUOX010000090.1 GCA_017481725.1 Kiritimatiellia bacterium
GGAACAAATAAAATTATTGAAAAAAAGAATTTACAAAGAACAAGAAAGGATAAGAAAAGGCAAAATTATTTCTCAACAAAATCCAAAAAAAATTGAAAATTAATGGCCGGTTCGGTGTCTTTTATATTTGACACATTGCGGGACAAATTGACTATTTATAACTCGTAACATCTGAAATTATTATGAAAAATGGTCACATTCGTGACTATTTTATCTGTTTATTTGACTTGGGGAATGAATTTATGATAAAATCAAAATTTCAAAAAGACTCAAACTACGCACCATAAAAGGTGCTAAAGACTTGTTGCTTTCTGTCCCCGCACGCGGACTGCCCCGTTTTTCTAACCTACGATTTTTTAAGGGAGCTAGAAAACAATGCCGACCACATGCCTTCTTTATGTTGGACTTGGAACGTTTTGGATATGGATCCCACCTTCATTTATGAGGGTTCGAAGGACTTGGGCGATACGGCGGGGACGGTTTTTTATTTTATAGAACAAAGCCATTATGCTATTAACATATTAATAATCAGCAAGTTAAGCACTTTTATCTACAGATTAGATATAAACTAAAAATTTAGATTATGACTCGCGATCATATAAAAGAGCAGCATTAATTACCACAAGAAGCGAGCTTACATTATGCACAAGTGCTCCAGTAACAGGATTTAACAAACCATATATACTGCATATAATTGCAACAACATTAACCGACATTGATATAATTATATTTGTACGTATTGTACGGATAGTTGCTTTGGCTAATCTGCGAAGATACACAGCCAAAGAAAGCTTATCACTCATAAGGGAGATATCTGCTGCATCGATTGCAATATCACTACCAAAAGAGCCCATTGCAACACCAACATTTGCAGCCTTAATAGATGGTGCATCATTTACTCCATCACCACACATGGCAACAATATGCTTTTCAGCTTGCAAATCAAGGATTTGCTGCACCTTGTCCTCTGGTAAAAGCTGTGAAAAAACCTCAATTATTCCAACCTTTTCTGCAACAAATTGTGCCGCTTTATGATTATCACCTGTCAGAAGAACTGACCTTATTCCCATTTTTGACAATGCCACAATGCTTTCAGCAGCTTCTGAACGAACCGTATCTGACAAAGCAATCACCCCTAAAATTCTATTTGCACTTGCAATAACCAAAGTTGCCTTTCCTTGTGCTCTAAAGCTATCGAGCTTGTCTACAACGGCTTGAGGCAACGCAAGTTCTCCACCCTCGAGAACAAATTTTTCGTTACCACAACGGACAACATTGCCATTAACAATTGCCTCTACTCCACCGCCTGGTGTCATTCTAAAATTTTCAGCAGAAGATGATTTAGCGAGAGAATCCTCTTTTCGAGCACAAATTGCTTTAGCAATAGGATGTTCAGAAAAAACCTCTACTGCGGCAGCAACATCTAATAGTTCGGATTCACTGCACCCATCAACTGGGTAAATATCACATACCACTAAATCCCCGTTGGTCAATGTACCAGTCTTATCAAAAGCCATTACATCTACATGAGCCATAGCCTCCAGTGCTTCACCAGACTTAATTAGCACGCCATTACGTGTGCCTTGGCCAATTGCTGCAACAATTGATATTGGTGTTGCCAACGCCAATGAGCATGGACAAAATACGACCAAAATAGTGACTGCTTTATCTAAATCATTCGTGATTAGTCCCACAATAACAGCAAGCAATAAAGCCGCAGGCACAAGCCAAGAAGCCCATTTATCTGCAAGACCTTGCATTGGAGCTTTCTTGCTTTCTGCTTCGCGAACTAATTGAATAAGCTTTTGCAAAGAGCTATCATTAGTTTCCTTCCTCACCTTAATATCAACGGCACCATAGCAATTAATCGTACCACAAAATACATCATCACCAACAGCTTTATCTACTGGCAAGCTTTCTCCTGTCATAATTGCTTGATTTACTGTTGTGCTCCCACTACAAACGACACCATCAGCCGGGAATGCTTCTCCTGGCAAAACACGCAAAATATCCCCTATCTGCAATGTGGCAACAGGGCATTCCTCCTCTACTCCATTGACAAGGCGGCGTGCAACAGTTGGGACCATTTTAATTAAAGAAGACAAACCCTTTTGAGTACGAGCTATTGAGAAATCCTCTAGCAAGCCACCCATAGCCATAAGAAACACAACCTCACCAGCAGCAAACAAGTGTCCGCGTATAATTGAGGCCAGCATGGCCATTGATATCAGCAATCCTGCCTTTATTTGCTTCATCACGATAAGCTTGCGCAAGGAGCCATACAAAATTGGAACTCCACAGCATAATATCGTTATCCAAGCGGGATCAAAGCAAAGCTCATATTTAAGTAATTTTATTAACACAAAGCTACAAAGTAAGCCAAGCCCTCCTATAAATTTAGACTGCTTTGTAGCCAATAGGCCCATTATTCTCACAAAAATTTTCATAATTAAACAAAACCAAATTAAAAACCAAATTTACTTAATATTTTGGCTTATTATTTCCTTATTTTTTCAATCTCTTCCTGATTATTATCCTTCACCGCAAGAAATAAATCCAATAGCAACACAATCCTTCATTGTTTCACATAAATTAAAACGGCTCATAAAAACAAAAAGTTCATCAACGCGTATCCATAAAATCAAAAAAATGGGATTGCATTTTCACACAAATCCCATTTATCAAGAATTTATTCTAAATTCATTTTTCTGCTATGACCTTAGAATGGTCTTCCAAACTTACCTGGATGTTGCTGGCGCTTTACCTGCATTTTTGGAGTCTCTAGGAAAAGAGCATACCATTCATCACCCAAACCAGCATTAGAGAACTCACGAATGCGATTATTAGCCAAACGCTCAAGATTTCTCTTCATTGTATCATGAGAGCCAACCTTACAGCCCTCAACCAATGTAATATGAGCTTTATCAAGCATTTCCTTTTGAACATATATCCATGCCATCAAAGAATAAAGGAGATAACTCTTTCCCCTGCGTAGACGCAAAGAAAACTTCTTAAATTGCTTCTCTATTTCAGAAATTGGGGCCTCGTTTTTATACATACGAGCAATACGCATTGCACATGTCATCTGCTCCATATAAAAACATTTTGGAAGGAGCTTATCAACCATAGCAAAGTCCTGCAATTGATAATAGAACTGCATTCTTGTTGTATTAATTTGCTTTCCGAACAAAGGAGTCCAATTACGGAATCTTTCAAAATTCTTTGTATATTCAATTGCTTGCAAAATCAAATCATGTTGTTTCTTTTCTATCTCAGCCATAAAACGCTTTGGATCACCATTAGGGCGAGACTGAAACTGATTAACACGATTTTGTATACTCTTCTGCCCTTCTGTTAGCATCATTTGTAGGCCTAGCATAACCTCACCAATCTTCTTCTTCAAAACAAGATTGATACTAATTGTTATACCCAAAAACACCATTAATCCTAGAAAAATACTCCAGAAAGAGCTAGAAGTATCTGTCAATTTCAAAGCAGCAGCTGAACCAATACCAAATACCAAACTTAAAATAATTGTGTACATATATATTCCTATAAAATTGATTAAAAAAACGTTAGAATTATATCATATCAAGGAAATAATCTCAAGCATTAGCAAACCATAAATGCGCAAAGCGTGCTGATTTTGATTTCATCCACAAAAAAAATTTACAAAAAACACAAACGCTTGTTGTCCCCAATTTATTGCTCAATATTTTTAGAAGCAAAATTGCAAACAACAAGCGTTAATATTTATGCCTAGCACGTATTTATGCAACAATTTACATATCACACGTGGTAAGCTTTGTTCAATTTACCTTTTATTTTTTATCTGGCAAGAGCAAGCCAAATACAGCCATTGTCTTTACTTGATTATTTACGACACCCTCATCCATTGCAATAGCAAAATGTGCATCCACAAAGTTATGAAGCACAGCGTGCTGATTTACTAGAGGATAAAGAGTATTTGCGACATTGTAGCCTCCAACCTTAGTGTATGGACCTTCTACCTGCTGACCGACAACTGGCACACCAAATGGACTATAACGGCTATTGTGCAAAGGTGCGTGAACTGTGCGCTTACCCAAGCCAACAATCCATGAGATGCTCATAGGATTTGCACCAAGTGTGTTATCGCAGGTTCTAATGAGCCAATTATAATACTTTGCATCCTTTGTTAGAGCCCACATAGCAGCTATAGGCATACAATAGCTCTCATAAGCACCTGTACCCCATGAAATAGGAGCCCAAGCATGGCGGATAAACTTATATGCCATCTGTCCAGAAGCCCAAATATAAGAATCTGCCTCATCCTGAATTGATGCGATTGCACGCTTCTTGATGATTGGGTCAGCCATATTGTCAGGAAGGAATGCATAGCTATAGGCAGCCCATGAAAGGTCACCAAAATTATTCTGAATTAGGGATGTCTTTTCCTGTGTAGCCCATGGAGACTTTGTCTTAATAATATCATGATACTTAGCTTCGCCAGTTGTGCGATAAAGCTCAGCAGCAGCATAAACAAGATATGAGGAGCAATTTTCCTTCAAACCTAATTTATCACCATTTGTGCCATTCATATTAGACATACCCCACTCAAATGACTTTCTTGCACGAGCAAGGTAAGCATCTGCACTTAGTCGTGGCTGATATGCAGCCTCAGCAGGAATTGGATATTCTGGCTGTGCTGTAATATTGCACTTCTTCAAAATGCGTGCTGCACGAGCCATAACTGCTGCATAATTTAGTGCTGCACGAGAGGATTTTCCCCAAGCAAAGTCACCCTTTGGATCTAGCTCAACAGACTGGAAGAAGTTTGGATCACCATCTGACTCTGTTCCATCGTATACTGAACCATCCTTGTCATCATATAAGCCATTCCAAATACGAATTGACCAAAGAGCCTCATCAACAATATCTGGAATGCCATTTCCATTTTCAGGGATATTTAGCTGACCGTCATAGAACTTTTGAGGAGCAAGCTCATAGGCAAGCAAAAGCACCTGAGCAACATCAAGGTGAGAACGAGGATTGTAGTCACCTGCATCATGATGACCACCACGAATAGGTAGCTTTGTTAAGCTATCGTATGAATGCTGCTTTGCATAATTGCCGAGCAAACCTAAATCGCGTGTATTATTTGGAGCAATATCTGTAATTGCAACACCCTTTGTGTGGCAAGCAATACGATGCCATGGTGAATATGGAGGAGCAAGCTCCTGTCCGCAGCGCTGTGCGAATACACCATAGGATTGAACCTTAAATGCATACTCATAAGCATTATCAGCAACTGTAAAATTGAAGCTTCTGCCTACTCCATCAATAGCGACATAGTAAACACCTGCCTTCTTTAGATTTGTAAAATCAAGCTCATAAACATCGCTACCAGCATGATTGATTTTATAATCAGGTTTATCAGCATAACCAACCTGCTTTGCTGTGCCAGTATAGACAACCTGATGTGTTTTTGCATCGTAAACCTTGAAGACAGGAGGATTATCAAAGCTTAATGAGCTATCCTTTAAAGATTTATTCATCACACGCTTTGCTGCACCACTTGATGCTGCTGCACCCATATTTGCAGGACCCTGCTCGTATCTGCTTGACATTCCACTTGAAGCAGTCTGAGCAACCTCACGCTTAAACTCAGGGAAAGAACCAAGCCAGCGACCGAGGTATGCAATCTTAACGCCCTCTGGCACATAACCAATCTGATTAACCTGAATTGCATCGGAATAAGCTAACAATGCTTTTGATGTAAGATCAAACTCAAGTGTAGCTGTACGGTTACCAGCTGTGACATTATCAGAAACTGTGACAGTAAGCTTATCACCCTGCTTAATTTTTATTGGAAGCTCAACAAATACATCGTGGGTTAACAATGCCTTATATGGCCAGCCTTGAGGATAATAAACATCAAGACGTGTGCGGCGACCAACTGCTGTTGGCCTGATTATATTATCATTATAACGGAAGGCATATGATTTAAGGTTATTTCCGCCATTAGGTGAATAACCAGCACCAAATTCAAGCAAGAAGATTCCATTACCTACGCTACGCATACCACGAAGACCAACCATCTGTGGTGCAAGAGAATCATTTGCAACAAAGGTAGTTGCTACAGAGTATGTGAATGTATGTGCTGTATGAGCTGCTGTTACCATTAAATCATCATTACCCTGGGCAATTACAGAATAGCGCTTACCCTCCTTCATTGGGAAAGGAAGAGTTAATTCAACCTCTGTACGCATAAGCTTTGTCACATCGCCACCCTTAGGCAACCCAGCTCCAACTGGAACCTCAAATTCTGTCACCTGTGAAATCTGCTTTGCAGCAGTTGGCATTACAAATTTCTCATACGCATAATTTGGATCGTTAAATGAAACGATTCTGTATGAACGAGCATCAAAAGCCTTATGTGTCCATGAGCAGCCAAATACAACTCTAATTGTTTGAGCTGATGTTGCTCCTGCATCACGCAAGCCATAAGCCTTCATTACCTGCGGCTTCATATCATAGACAGCAGGCTGTTGCAGCACCTTTGCAAGCAAACTAGCACCTACTAAACATGTCGCAAGAATAAACAATGCAATTTTCTTCATGAAAATTATCCTTTGTTACTAGAATTTAATAATAAATGCAACCTAACTAACATTATTGTACCAAAGAATTTAAATGAAAAACAAGAAATATTTATAAAAGAAAGTATTACAACTACAAATAAACACAAGTAACGAGCGGAACGATTCGATTAAGCAAAAGTAATTGAAATAATCAAAATTTAATTCTGATTAAAACAAAAAAACTACTGCACATCAAAAAAATGCAATAGTTTAATATTTAAATGGTAGCGGGAATTGGATTCGAACCAATGACCTTCAGGTTATGAGCCTGACGAGCTGACCTGTCTGCTCCATCCCGCAATAAAATCTTATTAAATGGCGCGCTCGGCAGGATTCGAACCTGCAACCTTCTGATCCGTAGTCAGATGCTCTATCCAATTGGGCGACGAGCGCTAACTAGCTTTCTAGCAATAAATGGTAGCGGGAATTGGATTCGAACCAATGACCTTCAGGTTATGAGCCTGAAGAGCTGACCGGGCTGCTCCATCCCGCAATAAAATCTTAATAAATGGCGCGCTCGGCAGGATTCGAACCTGCAACCTTCTGATCCGTAGTCAGATGCTCTATCCAATTGGGCGACGAGCGCTAAATCTACTTTTAAGAATTAAATGGTGGCGGGTGAGGGACTCGGACCCCCGACAGACGGATTATGATTCCGTTGCTCTACCGACTGAGCTAACCCGCCACTTAAGTAGCTGTAATGCGAGAAATATTAGCAAAAACACGGAGCCTGTGTCAAGCGAGATTTTGATTTTTTTTGTTTTTTTTGTAAAAAAAATGTCTAAATAAAAAAGCTCTTTTTTTAAAGGGCGTAAAACATCCTCTTATAGCTTCATAGTTAAACAAAAAAAAAGAGTTGTTGCAACCCACAAGTTTTACAACAACTCCATTCTTAGAAAATCTGCGATAAAGCTATTATATTTCGTTAACATCTACTCCAAATATTTCTAGCAAACGTGAAAGCTCTTCATTATCGAAGAAATCTATTTCGATACGTCCCTTACCACGCTTACCATTAGAATACTTAACGGATGGAGACAATCTTACACTAGTTCCCAAACGCTGATGTAGCTTTGTGATTAGCATTGAAAGATAATCCTCTGGAATATCTGAGGTAGGTGGAGTATGTGTTACAGGCTGTTGCTTCAAGCGAGAGACCTTCTTCTCAAGCAAGCGAACAGTCCAGCCTTCTGTGATACAGCCAGAAGCAAGGCGTAGCATTTCATCCTTATCCTTCACGCCAAGAAGAACCTTTGCATGACCAGTTGAAATAAGTCCAGAGCCTAGATTCTGCTTAATTTCATCAGGAAGCTCCAACAAGCGCATTGCATTAGCAACGGTTGCACGTGATTTGCCAACTCGCTCAGAAATATCATCCTGCGTCATATCGAAGCTTTCAGCTAGCAAGCGATAGCCTTCTGCTTCTTCAATAACATTCAATTCCTCACGCTGCAAATTCTCGACCAATGCAAGCTCAGCTGCATTTCTGTCCTCAACATCCAAAAGAATAATCTGGACCTCAGTTAGTCCGGCAACACCAGAAGCACGCAAGCGGCGCTCGCCACCAATAAGCTCATACTCATCCCCCATTTTACGGCAGACGAGAGGTTGAATAATACCATGCTTCTTGATTGATTCTGCAAGCTCAGCCAATGCTTCATCATCAAAAACATGACGTGGTTGCCATGGAGATGGTTTAATCTTTTGAATTGGCACCGTGATGACATTCTTTCCATTAGCTTCTGCAATTGCTTCTGCTGATGGAGCAACTGGCATCTGAATAGAATCTGGTGCCACTACAGGTGACTCTAAAGAAGCATTTGACAAGCCACCAACTGCCTTGGTTGTATCTCGCGAAATAAGAGAATCCAATCCACGGCCCAAGCCGCCACTTGAGGAATGGGAATGAGTATGTGTAGCAGTAGCTTCAGTGACTTTTTTAAGCTGCACTGGCTGACCTGCTTTAGCAATATTTACTTGCACCTTTGGTGCTTTCTTTGTTTTTTTCTTTGCAACTGGTTTACTCATTCCAATCCTCCTAATCAAAAAATTATAGAGCTGCAAGTGCAGCATTTACCTCTTCATTGATTGACATTGCTGCAGCATACTTATCTACTGCCTCCATAATTGGACGGCCAACAACCAAATATGAAGAACCATCTAGAATTGCTTGACCTGGTGTTGCTACACGCTTCTGGTCACCCACATCACCACCTGCAGGGCGAACACCTGGTGTGACTAGCACTGGTGTAGGACCTAAAACGCTACGTAAAACCTTTACCTCTTTAGGAGAGCAAACCAAACCTCCTGCCCCATTAGCAACAGCAAGCTTACCCAATGCCTCAACCTGATCACTAACGACACGTGTTACACCAATATCTGTCATATCAGACTGATCAAGACTTGTTAAAACTGTTACTGCTAAAATTGTTGTATTGCTATTGGCTTCTTTAATAGCCTTTGCTGCACCTTGAATCATTGCAGAAGCACCTGTTGAATGAATTGTAAGCATATCAACATCGTATTTCAAACAGGAATTAACAGCACGCTCCACTGTACGAGGAATATCATGTAGCTTCAAATCTAAAAAGATTTTCTTGCCCTCTTCCTTTAGCATTTTTAGAACTGCTGGACCATCTGCTATAAATAGTTCTAAACCAACCTTATAGTAATCTACTCCAGCTCCAATTGCCTTTACTGCCTCATAAGCTTCCTTTGCACCAGGAACATCCAATGCAGTGATAATTCTCTTTTCCATTTATAAATCCTTAACTATTTTTTGGTGTTACATTTATTAAGATATATTACAATAAAAACCCCGTAAATGCAACAACCAAGAAACGAAATACCAAATTTAATATATTTCAAAGCCTAAATCCGGCACTTTTAGCACCGAATTTAGGCTAAAATTTTGTTATACAATTAGCGATTTCATATATCGAATTGTTAAATCAAGACCACGCTCACCCAAATCTCCCTGCCATGTATTTGAATGTGGCTCAATAGATAGTGTGCCATCATATCTTGCTGCGTACAACAAGCCTAATATAGCACGCCAATTAATCATATCCAAGCCTGCTGGTGGGTCATCCACGTGTGCTCCATTTACGTTTAGAGAACCTTTTACATGAACATGATAGAAACGGTGTCCCCACTTCTTAATTTCTTCATAATAATCTCTACCACCATTAATTGAATGAGAAGCGTCAAACTTGATACCTAGCTCCTTAAGTTCACCATGAATAACCTCCCAAGCTGACATATTATCAACAAAGCTATTCCAATGGCAATTATATGTAGCAATTTTTACATTCAATGGCTTTGCAAATTCAATTAGCTCACCAAAATACTTTATAGCATTTTCATAATTACGGAACAAGCTTAAGCCTTCAACAAAATTACAACCACAGTTGTATACAGGACAACCAAGCTCAGAACAAGTCGTGATGACTTGCTTTGCCTCCTCAAGCAAATCCTGCTTTATTGCACCGGTTTCATCTAATGGACCACCTTCTCCATTCCAACGGCCAACAGACAAGATAGGGATACCTGTATCTGCTATTAATTTCTTAAGCTCATCCTTACGTGAGATAAAGCCTTGAGCATCTGGTGTATAATTACAACATAGCTCAATAAACTCAAGCCCTTTGTTTTTAACATATTCAAATCCCTTTAAGTCACAATCATTTTTTATCATTCCTAATTTCATTGCTTTTTCCCTTTCTTCTTTAAATTTTACAAAAGAAATACAATTTAAAATAACATCATAAAGGCAGCACATCTACCTTGACAAACCATCTGCCTCAAGTTGATCACGTATAGCCGCAGCTCTATTGCTTGTTATAACATCAGCCCCCATTTCTATGAAACGTCTAGCCAGCCAAGCATCATCTATTGTCCAAGCCGCAAAGGTAAAGTCAGCCGACTTAACCTCATCCACATATTGTTGAGTTATAAAATACAAATTACACTGTATATCAACACCATCAGCACCCTGATCTTTCAGCATTTCAATCAACTGCTTTGACGTTGGCGACCAAGTGCCATTAGGATTGACTTTAAACATCACAAGAAACAAGGCTTTAATTTCAGGATACTTCTGTTTGAATGCTTTAACGATATCTGCATGAAAGCTAATTATTACAATCTGCTCCTGTGGAACCTTTGCCTTATTTAATTCTGCAACAACTACATCAATAACCGCTGGATTGTTTTCCTTTATTTCTATGTAGTAATAGCGATTTCCAAGATACTGAATAGTCTCGCCAAACAAAGGAATTCTAGCATCATCAAAACCTATTTTTTTGTTATTTGCAACAAGATTCTGTAAATCTGAATAATTTGACTCCTCAATACGCATAGAAACACCACAAGTGCGCAATGTATCAAAATCATGGCAAACAACAAGCTTTCCATCTGCCGTTAAATGAACATCACACTCCATTCCATCTGTATTGCGTTCCAAAGAAAGCTTAAAAGCAGCCAATGTATTTTCTGGAGCATCAACACTTTCTCCTCTATGAGATATCCACAGCATAGGCTTCTCCCAAATTATCCTTTAAACCCGCCACCTTTTTACAAAAAGTGTTATCTACAAATTATATCCAACTATTGGTCCCTAAAGAGAGTCTACTTGTGAAATTGGCACAACCAATTTTTCAAATTCTTCGCGTGAAAGTGAAAGAATTTGATCTAGCGGCATAGCATTTTCAACTGAGAATTTACCAGAAGAGAGGCGCCTTAATCCTGCAAGGTGTGCTCCACAGCCTAGAGCCTCGCCTACATCATAGCAAAGGGTGCGAATATATGTTCCCTTTGTGCATTTTACACGCACAGTGCTATCTGGCATTCCAAAGTTAAGCATATCGAAGCGATATATATGCACAAAGCGCTCCTTGCGTTCAATCTCCTCTCCCTTACGAGCAAGCTTGTAGAGAGGCACACCATCCTTCTTTAGTGCAGAAACCATAGGAGGAAGCTGATAAATATCACCCTTAAATTTTGCCATTGCTTCAAGCACCATCTCTTGAGTTATTCTAGAAATATCACGCGTTTCGAGGATTTCTCCCTCCGCATCCTGAGTTGTTGTGGTTTGCCCCAAGCGCATAATGCCATCATACATTTTATCATGTCCCATAATAGCATTAGAAAGCTTTGTGCCTTTACCAATAAGCATAATAAGAAGACCTGTAGCGGCGGGATCAAGAGTTCCACCATGTCCAACCTTCTTTAGTTGGAAGGTACGGCGGATTCGATATACAACATCATGAGATGTAATTCCTGCTGGCTTATCTACTAACAAAATTCCGTTTGGATCGGGTAGCAATGTTTTATCCATTAATGCCTACTTTTTCTTACTATTTACTAAAATATCTGCATAGCAGGTGGCAAGACCCTGCTTAAACACATTAAAATTATATGTTTTATCAACTAGAGCACGGCATTTCTCAGACTTTTCTTTGCGCAGCTCTGGATTATTTGCTAGCTCAGCCACTGCGGCACCAAAAGCCTCTGGTGTCATATCAGCAAGTAGAGCAACTGATTCATCAAGAATAAGACGATTTGCCTCAAAATCTGTTGCTACAATGCCACGAGAAACCTTTAGGTAGTCAAGTAGCTTTAGTGGTGTATTTACACCTGCAATACGAGGAGAAAGCAAAATATCTGAAGCTGCTAGATAGCATGGAAGGATATCTGGTGCACGCTTACCAATAAAAGAAACCTGCTCCAAGCAGCCCTGCTCCTTAAGCCAATTTGACCACTGCTCTATTTCTGCATCACTGCCACCTATAATGACAAAGCGCAGCTTAGGGCAAATCTTAAGAGCATGTGGCATTGAATTAAATAAAAGCTCAATTCCTTGATATACTGCAAAAGAACCAACATATGTAGCAATAATCTCATCTGATGCTTTCAACAGCTCTGCTCGTGCATTTGCTGTTCCTTCCTCTGATGGCTCCTCCAAAGATGAAGGTATATCGCTAATATGGTAACCCGGTGTCCCACAATTTAACTCTGCCACTTGGGCAACAAGCCCTGGCCCAGTGCCAATCACCGCATCGGCATGACGCATCACAAAGCGTTCAACCGCTGCATAAAGCTTGATTACAATGCTCTTCTTATAGCTTTTTGAATCTGAATGCTTTTCAAACACCGCTTTGGCACGGCAGAGCCTTGCCAAAAACCAAGCCATAAAACCACAATCCTCAACTCCATGTATCACATGATAGCGGCGACGCATTATCATGAATAGTGCTTGTATGAACATAACACCATCAAATGCCAACTTCAAAGCAGATGGACCTATTGATATTTTCTTAGCGAAGAAAATATTTGGTGCTCTGTAAATATTAACACCCTCAACCTCCTTGCGGTCCCCAATAGGGAGAGTCAAAAAATCAACATCATAGCCATTTTCATAAATTGCTTTAACATCAAACCCTAGACGAATAGGAGAACCTCTCCATTGAAAGAAAGGCTGAGAAGCAATAAATAGAGCTCTTTTGCGTTTTTCCTGTGTATTATTCATAGCTTATATCAATCCTGCTGTGAAGCTACGAGCTTCCTTATCTGCATCAAAAATTGCATCCAAAGTTATATCAGATGGAGCAACAACAGGGGCAGCAGCCATTGCCTTTGAAATTAGCTCCCAAATGCGAGGCATTGCAATGCGTCCCTTAAGGAACTCTGCCACAGCCACCTCATTTGCTGCATTCATAACACATGGGGTTAAGCCACCCATTGAGCATGCCTCACGTGCAAGGCGTAAGCATGGGAAGCGCTCATAATTTGGTGGATAAAAGTGAAGTGTTTCCTGCTGCTCAAGCTTTAGTCTTGGAAGTGTTTGGTTGTCAACACGGAATGGCCATGTCATTGCATATTGAATTGGTACACGCATGTCTGGAACACCAAGCTGAGCTAGCTGAGCACCATCCTTAAATTCTACCAACGAATGAACTATGCTTTCTGGATGAACAAGCACATCAATTTGCTCCATAGGTATATCAAATAGCCAACGCGCCTCAATTAACTCAAGTCCCTTGTTCATCATTGTGGAAGAGTCTATTGTTACCTTTGGTCCCATGCTCCAACGAGGATGCTTCAAAGCCTGCTCAACTGTGATTTTAGAAAAATCCACTTCAGGGAGAAATGCAAAAGGTCCACCTGAGGCTGTGAGGATAAGGCGTTCAATCGCTGGCTTAACCGAAGGAGGATTTGCTCCCATAAATTCAGGATTATTACGAGTACACCAAGGTGTTGCACCACTATCCTGCAATGCTTGGAATATAGCACTATGCTCGCTATCTATCGGATAAAGATTGACCTTCTTTTCTTCACACAAGCGGCAAACAAATTGACCTGCTGCAACTAGCACCTCTTTTGTGGCAATCGCAACATCAATTCCAGCATTAATTGCAGCAACCACAGGAGGAAGTGCTGCCATACCAACAATAGCACAAATCAGCCTCTCATTGCCATCTAGTGTTGCAAGTGTACACATCCCCTCGACGCCCTCATGAACACAAACATCTTTAGGAGCAATCGCACGAGCAGCTTCTGCTGCATCATGAGTCATAAGTGCAATATGCTTTACATTAAATTCAGCCGCTTGTTCAAGCAATCGCTTATAATTAGAATGTGCTGCTAGAGCTATAACTTCTTGACGATGCTCCTGTGGCAGGGTCTGCACAATTCGTAGCGCATTTTCACCAATTGAACCAGTACTTCCAAGTATAACGATTTTTCGATTGTTGTTCATAAGTCATCCTAATAAATAATATCTTTATTAGTGTTATTATACAACACAAAGCCCAATCTTTGCAAAGAAAAAGCGAAATCAAGGGATAAATCTATATTTTTGCCTAACATTGCTGATGACAGAAATGACCGTGCTTCCTTAATACATACAAATTTTTAACAGAAATCAACTGGATTGTTCACCACAGCATACAAGGCACTGCATCAGAACATAATCCAGTTATTCCTATCAAAAGAAGCTCGCACTTTAGGGCATCACGCAAGCCAAAAGATAAGTTGAGTTGCCAAATTTAAACTTACTCAAAGCGGATATTTCTAAATTCTAAGCCTGAGTGCTTTGTTGGCATCTGCTGGAATTGAAGTGCAAAGGAAATAATTTGCGTCCAATCGCCTCCAACAAAGCCATCCATACTGATATAAACAGTCTGCCAGGTTTCTGGATCAGTGTCTGTACGGTAGAAATGCGAGCCATCTCCATACCGTGCCACACGCCAATGGCCGAAGCGTAGTTTTCCATCTGCTCCACGTCCATTTACGCGGAATTGAGGTGTTGCATGATCTTGGTATTCGCCCCATACGTCAGGCAGACGATTTACCTCAAAAACAAGGTTTTTAAATGGCTTAGCGCTATCTAAACGAATGCCAGGACGAATATCTGCGTTTGCACAACACCAAGAGCCTGCATTTTCCTCAAGCACAACCTTCCATATACCATTTGTTACAAATGGCTTTACACCTGCTGAGCCACCAAGGCTAAAAAGCGTATGAGGTGCACCATCAACCTTTACTGCTGTATCTGGCTCTTCAACAGAGATTGCTGCAATAAGTGGAATTTGTGAACCACATGCTGAAACAATATCTATTGAAGAAATCTGCTTTTCTGGATGAGGATTTGTCCAACGCCATAGGTATAGACCCTTATTGGAGCCATTAGCCCAGCCCTTAAAGCAGCTGCTCTTTGTCATGTCATCTGTTGTTGCAATATAACCCCAATCCCATACCTCATGGAAGTTTCGTACAGGTAACTCAATTTTTGTTCCATCGCCATAATTGATGACATATGTAAATGCAGTTTCAACCCTATTCATAACACCCCATGCAATAGCATGAAGGAAATAAATATTACCTGCCTTTTGATCTACACGAATTCCCTCTACCTTTGCTGGGTAAGGCATTTCATCAGCAGGTGCTTCTCCAATGCGTGTTGACTTCATAACTAGGCAATCACGGAAGCCATTCTGGTCATAACGAATAAAGTCCATTGGCACACCATTACACATTGTTATACCCCAAGGAGTATCCATAAGTGACTGCTGAGCACCTTGGTCTGTCCAGCCATCTCTTCCATCACGAGCAACCTTATCTACGAACCTACGGTTCACTACCTTTCGTAAATCAAGCTGATGTATTTTATCTGGATTTACTGTAAATGCTGGCTTTAGTGCTTCACGTCTTGCCTTTTCTGCTTCGATGCGCTCCTTACCTGCTGCAATTGCTTGATCAGCTGTCATAGGGGCTAACCAACGAGAATTTGCACCACCAAAGCGCTTCTTTAGTAATTCAAGATTTCCGCGAACAAAGATTTGAGTACCACCCTCTGTTAAATCAATTACATATGAGCCATCAGCTGCTGGCTCTATCACTTGTCTAAATGCAACAAATGGTGCATAGCCTTCTTTAATATTTGGATCTGGACGATTCCAAACGCGAATTAAGGCATCCCCAGGCTTCGCTACAGAAGCTGGCTTAAAGCGAATTACTCTTCCACCCATTGTGCGAGGAGAAATAATCCAACCCTCCAAATCTCCACGCTTTGCTGGGGATATTTCAATACCTTGAATTGGTTCAGTGCTTGAGCTCAATGCATCAGTTACTAAAGAGCTCGGTGTAACATTAACTGCAGCTCCGTAGCTAGCTACCAATGTACCAATTGACCCGCCAGACATCTTTGCAGAAGCAAAAACAACCTTTCCTTTGCCATAATTTTTCTCAAAGAAAGCAGGCTTATCACCTATTGTGGCGAGCGTCTTCCAGGTTGCAGAAGCTTGAGCCTCTCTCCATGCTGAAGCCTGAAGCTTTTTATTGTTTATTGTTACCTCTGAGACCTCACTCTCAATGCACTTACCAAGTTCAATATCAACAAATGACTCGCTATTTGCTGCACCATACTCGTTTAAGCCCATTGTTTCGCCAACAAGCACTAGAACACCACCTCGTTCTACCCAATCCTTTACTGCTTTATTGACTCCTGGACGAACTGCATCTACTCCTGCTACAACAAGTACCTTGTAGCGACCTAAACGTCCTGTTGCACCATCTTCAACAATTTGATCCTCCCAAATTACATCTGGCAAAAGCTGTGCAAAATCAAGTCCTACAATTGCTTGATCAAACAAACGATATGATTGGTGACCAGCGCATTGTGATAGACGCTCTGTTGATGAGGAGAATAAGACAGCAACCTCACGCTTCACTCCTCTATCACGTGGAGCAAAAAGCTCAGCAACATCTAGTGCATCAAGCTTTGCCTCGCGAATTCCACGAAGAGCCTCTGGCTGAACATTATTTAGATTTAAGAAATTATATGATGACTTTTGTAGCCGATTCCACTTAAATGCATATGAAATATTGTAGCCACGCTGGAACTGATCTAGATATGAATTTCGTATTGAATTTTCACTACAACCAATATACATTTCTGAGTCAACAATTGGCTTACCATCTGCTAGGCCACGAAGCATATGTGCTTCCATGATGCCACGACCACCTGTATGAGAGCAAACAACATCCATGTTTTTATAGGCTGTATACAAATCAATTCCACGAGTACGAATAGTTGTAGGCTGGAAGGTTGCTAAAGACTCTGAATCAACCTTTGTGTGAACAATTTTTGCACCTTCTGTTAGAAGCGAAGCAAAAGCTTTCTCCATAAACTTTGTGTACTCTACTAAAAATGCTGTAGGATTATCATTTTTGCCATAAGCTGCTGCAACCTCATCAAAAGATGCATAACGTTTTTCTGTACCAAATTCAGATTTAGTCCAAGCAGCATTTAGCTTTTCAATTGAGCCATATTTTTTCTTCATTGCAGCTGCGAAAGCCTTCTTTGTATATTCAGACTCATCCCAGCAAGCAGGTTCATTCATTAGCTCATAGCACCAAGGGCGAGCACCTACTGCCTTAGCCCAATTGTAGGAATCAATACATGCTCCTTCCCACATATGCTTCCAAATACTACGACCCTCTGGATGCACAATGCTCCAAGGCACCCAATGCTGTGAGCCTTGTGTCCAAGCTGCGCTAGACAAGCGTCCTGGAGCACCAAGCTTTGCACCACATTCTGCATGATTACATATGCTACCATTGGCACCTTGCTTTTTGCATGGCTCTGGCTTCACCTTACTATCTGGATTTACAGGTATGTCAGCATGCCAAATTGAACCATGAGCCCACTCTGAAGCTGTGATATCAACATACATTGATAGTCCATTACCGATAGTAATGCCATAAAGAGGATCTGGCTTTGCCCAAACATCACCTCTTGTCCAAGGGCGATAATATCGCTTCATCCAATTTAGAGGTGCATAGAAGCCACCTGCATCCACACCAAGGCGCTGTGCTGCTTCATAATCTGGCATACGATTATATAGCCACTCTAATGGACCGAAATTCTCCTTTGCATTGTTTACTCCCCACTGTGTATCACCATACCACAACACTGCTGGCAAATATCTAGGCTTACCATCAACAAGAAGAGAGCCATCCTTTGCAATGGAGAAGCCCTTACCTTTAGGAAGAAGCTCGGAGCTTGGAATCTCATTGTAAGGGATAAATGGGTCGCTCTTTGGCATTTCTGCCGAAAGAGCTGCACCACTAACTAGAACAAAAGCTACAGACAAATTTCTATAAAGCGATTTCATAATTTTAAGTTTTCAGTTAATTAATATATTTATTGCATGATTAATGAATAATAAGTAGTGTTCCTAGAGGAAGCTTTGTTACTGTGACAGCATAAGAGCCATCTGCCTGAGGAACATTATATTGAACCTTATAGCCATCTGATACACTTGAGAATTCTCCCGCCAACATTCCCTCGTGATATGTAATAATTGAGAAAGACTTACCTGTCTCAACAACACCAGACTGCACAATCTCAAGCTTTCCAGCAAGGTTCAACTCTAGAAATTTGTTTTCAACAGCAGTGTCTGTTGCATTTAATAAGGTTGATGTTCCATCTGAATTAATTGAGGCAATAAATGTTCCTCCCTCTCTAATTTCAAAGGAATTAAGCATTTTGATGTCACCCTGTGCCTGGTAAGAAAGCTTAATTTCACCTCTACGAGCACCATCATATTCAACAAGACCAGGGCAGAAGATACCTTTATTTCCAACAACTACAGAACCTGTTACTGTGCCATTAGTTACTGAGAAATAATCTTCCTCGCTCATCTCGCCTAGCCAAATATTACAGTTCCATTTATTTGATCCATTGTATTTGTAATCAACAGAACCAACACCAGCGATACCACCATAATTAGCCTTTATATTTACGGAATCAGAGGTTACTTTATTTCCCTTTAACTCAATAACAGCAGTTGGAGACATCGTTTTTCTAATGTAAAAATCTCTACCAATTTCTAGAGATACAATGCCAACAAAATTTGAATAATGTGATTTATGTGCCCAGCCTAAGTTTTGTGATTCATGAGAAAGCATAGGCTTTAGCATATTAGCATTGCCTTCTGTAGCAAAATCAACTTTAACGCGAACATCTGCATTATTGGTTTGATCACTAAGTACATTTGGACGGCAGAATTTAATAACACCATTTTTTACCTCGCAACTCCAAAGATTTTTATCTCCCTCACGGAAAACGCCAGACTTAACCGTTATTGTATGACCACCCAAGTCAAGACTTGCTCCACTGACAATTAATGCATTAACGGTAGCATCAGCTGTTAATGTTGTTGCTGTGCTTATACAAACATTATCTGTTTCTTCTGCACCATCAAATGTATCCTTCATTGTTGACTCAGGAATTCGCATTATTACACCATTTTCTAATGTACAAGCTCCTTTGCCGTACATTTGATCGCTATTTTTTCCTCCACCAATTTGGAAATTTGTGAGAACAGGAATCTTTGAAGTACCGTCTTCTAGAGAAGCGTCACCACCTACCATCTCAATTCCTGACACATCATCAAAGGCAACAAAGCCACTCCTTACTGCAACAATAGGTACACCAGAACCATTTACTGCCTCAAATGACGCAAAACGAACACCTTTTTGTGTGTACTGGCTATGTGCGACAAGGCTTGGTCCACCGACGAGCTTTAATTTACCTAGCTTTAGCTCATCATTGTTACCATAAATAGCACCACAATAAAGCGTTGCACCAGACACTAGAACAATGTCTGTTACTTCTGAGGATGCAGGTTCTGCCTTTGCCTCATGCTGAAGAACAAGCTGCTTAAGCCCTGCAAGATCTTTTATCTTACTTTCAAAAACAACCGAATCAAGAACAAGTGTTCCGCCACCCTCTCCTGACAAAGTGACATCACCAGAGATTATTCTTGCAGAACTTAATGAGGAACTACGGAATATGTGCTTACCAGCTGAAGATATTGTGATATTAGATAGCTTAACATTGGAATCAAGTATGATTTCACTTTCCTCTTCACCAATTATTATTGAGCAACCATCTGATGGATAGCCAGCAGAGCCAGCCTCTGTTGTACTCCATTTTGATTTATCACTCCAGTTACCATAGCCACCAATCCAAGTATATGTGGCAGTGTCTGACACGGAAATACTTTTTACTGGTGTTTCATTTACCCAAACAATATCATTATATGTAGTTGTTGCTCTAATTGCACAGCTATAGCTACCAGGAGTCAAAATTAAGGAGTCAAAAGTAATTATTCCATTTTCTGGCATTAATGTAAGCCCGTCAAAAGTTTGTACAACCTCAAGGCTATCATCGGCAGAACCTATCAAAAGCTCAACCTTTGTTGCTCCTATACCCCATTGCAAAACTTCTGCAGAAACTGACAATTTGCAATTTTCAGTAATTACAGAAAATTCATCTGCTATAACCGTTGATGCCTCAACAATAAATGAACCAGTCTCTGTCCACAATGTTTCTGGAGTTTCAGCATTATTTACAAGCTGAAATGCGTAGTAATAAGTTGCAGCAGGTGTTAGGTCTGTAATAATAGCGTTAATTTGACCTTTTTCTGTGATTGTACCTAAATCAATAAAATCGCAATTTTCATCAATAGTACTATCTGTGCTATAGAAAAGCTTTACATCCACAGAGCTTGCTCCTGTCCCAAGCTGAGTTAAAACGCCGGTAATTTCTGCCTGAGTGCCAGACTGTACGCAATCAGCCACTCTAAAGCTTAGAGGCACTTCTTCTCCTAAAGAAAATACTCCGTCTGAATAAATAAATTCTTCTGATGTCATTGTATCATAGCAAGCCTTAACCCAATCTGGTGACTCAGCTGTTGCATGAAGACGAAGCTCATCAAGCTTACCATTCCAAATATTTCCACCTGTGCTTACACATGCGATGTGCATTGGCTCTGTTGGCTGTACAACCTGATTTAAGGTCTGAGCCTTTTCACATACACCATTGATGTAAAGGCGGGCTGTCTTGTCTGCCTCAAATACAGCAGTCAAATAAACCATCTCTCCGCCAGGACCCTTATCATCAACATATTGGAATTGACTTTGAGCACTTGAACCGACAGTGATCTCATTTATTTGCTGTTGGATTGTTAGCTCATATCCCTGTTTGTTTGTCCAACTAGACATTGTTGAAAGAATGCGTGCATAGCTATTTGCTCCACCATCATACTTTGCCCAAACAGAAATAGAAACTGTTGAACCGTCTCCAAGAGCACTCCATTTTGCATCATTTGAATATTCTGCCCATGCTGTTCCTGCTGATTGCCAGCACTTACCAACTGCACCATCAGTGGTAAAAGAAGGATTACCTTGCAATTTGGAAGGAACTAATCCTTGAGCGGATTCCTTTGTATCTTCTGCAAAATGCCAAACAGCACGATACCCTGTCTCAGTCCATACCGTGGAAGCATCTACAGCTGGAATTGAAGAAACATCTTTCGCACCATAATACATTGAAAATGCTGTGCCATTCCCAGAAAGCGTTGGAAGCATAACCCAAACATACGATGTTCCACTTGCATCCCATGAATCAATTTCGTGTGGAATTAAATTTCCATTTGCATCTGTAAAACGCACATCTGAGCCATCCTCTGCACAATCCAAATAATTAAACCCACTAGGTGCATCATTTGCAAGTTTTACAAGTACGGGAAAATTATTCAAGGTTGTCGTTCCTGAATAACCTGAAACAGCAAAATCTACCATCATATTGAATGTGGAAGAATCAAGCACCTCAGACTGAGCAAATGTCGCCAGTAGAGCACAAATTACTGAAGTGATTATTTTTTTCATAGTTTATATCCTATCCAGTTAATGTTATTTTTTGAAAATTATTTTTTAAAAATCTGCTGATGATATTGACCATCCTTATAGCCACGACATGTTCCTAGTGGAAGATTTGCTCCATTGACAACATTCCAGCCTAAATCAAGATCAAACCATGCATAGCGGAAGGCAAATGCTTCTTTAACATTAGGGTGAGTAAGCTCAATTGTGTTACCTACGATTTTTGCATTAGCATAATAGTAGACCACACCTTCCTTTGTTTTGCCATTTTCATCGGTAGTGCTTTCAACCGGTCCACTTAGCTCAAAACCATTTGCTGCAAGACCATCGCGTGTTTTCAAGCCTTTTGCATTCTTTAAATGTATAATACACTTGCTTCCTACCCACTCGACCTTTTCTACCTGAGGAGAAGAGCCCTGTATTGACTTGCCATAAACATTTTGTAGTGCCCAATTTGCATAACGAGAACCAACCTCCTCCTTACGGATTGGATGAATATCTTCCTCACCTAAATCAAGAAGTGAAATTGTGTCACAGTCTGGTAAAAATGTTGCTAGCTCATTAAGCTCTCGACGCATATCAGCATTTACTGACCAAGTTGGAGAATCTGTCTCACCATTTTTCATGCGCTCCACAGAATTTGGCTTAGTATCAAGCTTATGAGGGCAAATCTCGGTTATAAGCACAGGAAGCTTATCCTTGTATGTAAATTGTGCTCTCCAACCCTCAACAAGAGTCTTAAAGTATTCCTTATATCTTCCATTTCCTAAATCACTGCAGCCTTGATACCACACAGCTCCCTTAAGAGCCATTGGATAAAGAGGATTCACAAGTCCTGCATCCATTGAGGTTGCTGAAAACATGTTTATTGAGCGAGCATCCTCTGGTTTTTGTAGCTCTGGATACTTCCAAAGATTATTAGGTAATGGTTCCCCAATACAAGCCTTAAACTTTAACTCAATTTCATTATCCAATTTTGGCCACAAGCATAGCTTTACTGGTTTTAGCATTCCACCTGGTTTACCATTTGAAGCCCCCCACACCTTATAGCGGATCGCAATCACATTTGTTCCGACAATTCCATGTTTGTCAATTGGGCAGCCATACCCATGATTTGGATTCCCAGAACCACCAAATGCAACTCCATTTAAATATGTCAAATCATTTCCATATGATTCTCTATACTGAACACACCACGGTTTCTTTAAATCTGCTTCAGTAAGTGTGAATGTAGCACGAAGCCAAACATCTCCCTTAAAGCCTTCATGGAAAGGATCTACCTGAAAGCCCCTGCCATCAATTGTAATAGGCTTCCAGCTTTCATCCTCCACAAAATCTGCATCATGTAGAGATGGCTTTGTCTTTACAAAATTGCTTGCTGGGTCAAAACGCTTATTCCACTCATAAATTTTCTTTTCATAAGCCTCAGGACCACCCATGCGAACAAAACTCATCCAACGCTCATGCCAAAATCTAGCTATATTCTTAGCATGACCAGTGCCATTATCCTTTGCCCATGCTTGAGAAATCCAGCCGTCAATTTTTGTAGCACCCCAAGAAGCATTAACTAGTCCGATAGGAACATCTAACTCCTGATTAAGCTTGTAGCCCATCCAATAAAGAGCCGCTCCATTCTTGCGAATAGAATCAATTGTTGAGGTCTCCCACTTGATACCTATAGCATCTGCGCGTGGTGCAGGGGCATTTCTATTATCTCCATCATTCATCAAAAGTGTGCGAATATATGGATTTCCCTCTGCCTTCTTTAGAAACTCCTCTCCTCCGATAGGTAAACGCCCATATCCATTGAATGTATATGCCATATTTGACTGACCACAGCCAAACCAAACATCACCAAAAAGCACATTAGAAATTACAATCATTTCGCCATCACACTTTGCAGCAATCTTTGAAGGCTTCTTATTTGCCTTTTGTGGAGGAAGCTTTACAAGCCATCGACCATTCTCATCTGTGATTGTTTCAGCAACTTTTTTCCCATTTAAACCAACAACAACCTTTGAGCCTGGTTTTGCAAAGCCCCATACTGGAGCCTCAACATCACGCTGAAGCACCATATTGTCTGAACAAACAGATGCGAACTTAAATTCACCCTCAGCAATAGCAAAAATTGGTAATACTGCTATTACCATAGCTAAAAAGCATCTGATTCTCTCAAATATAAATGTGTTTTTTATTTTCATAATAGTATCTCTTTAATCGCATTTAAACAAAATAGCATTTGGTATATCCCCTCATTGCGACTCTTATTTTACCAAAACAACGAAAAGTTTTTAAATTATAAACAATAAAATCCATTTTGATTTTATCCACAAGTTTTTGTGATTTTTAATTTCAGTGTTGCTAAAACAGTTACCTTTTTTGTAAAATAGCACTATGAATAAATCAAGAGACCCAAAGGATTTTTGGATTACAATTACAGACGGCAACAACCTTTTTGATGCTGAATTTAGAGCTGGAGCCATGGCAAGAGCCTCAGAGCTTGGGCTTAATCGCATTCGCATTGAGGGGTGCGAAACCATTGTGGCAAATTTAGAAAGCTCAAAAGCTCTTCGGGAAAGCAATTTAGCCATTATTTGCCACCTTAGGGATAAAAAACTCCTAGATTTTATTAAGCAATACAATATTCCAGCTATTCTTCTTGGTTTTCCCCAGCATAATGCAGATGAATATATCATACCATCTTGCTCAACAAACAATGAGGCCATTGCACAAATAGCCGCAGACTATTTCTACGAGCAAAATCGCTTTGCTTCCTATGTTTATGTAGATGCTTTCACAAGTCCAGATTGGGATTGGTGGACAAAAATAAGGCGAGAGAGCTTCCAGAGAACACTTCAAGAGCATGGATTTAACGATTCTGTTTACCACCTAAATCTGCTAGACCTTCCTCCTCAGGACGATGCAAAGCGCTTTCTAAACAACATTAAAGACATCCCCAGACCAATTGCAATCTTTGCTTGTAATGACCGAGTTGCTCGAGAGATTGTCACATTCTGCGACATAGGCTCACTTCATGTACCAGACGATATTGCTGTTTTAGGCGTAGATGATGAAGTATGCATTTGCGAAAATGCGCCAACATCAATTTCCTCTATAAAGATTGAGCATCATAGGTTGGGGCGTATTGCCATAAATCTCATGCACGAGATGATTGAATCTGGCAATTACAACGTAAATCGGAGAATACTTTGCCCGCCAGTGCGTGTGGTAGAAAGAAATTCCACAAGCCGCCAAGAGCCCAAGGATCATCATGTTGCCCGTGCTTTAAATTACATCCGCACTGCACACATAGACCTACTCAATGTAGAAAATATTGTAATTGCAAGCGGTTCCTCCAGAAGCTATCTCCAGAAGCACTTTAAGAATGAAACTGGAAGAACCATTTTAGGGGCTATTCACAATCGACTTCTTGAGGACGTAAAGCGTATGCTTGAAGGCACCAACAAGCCAATTTCTGAAATTGCAGCTATCACAGGGCTCGTGTCTTTTTCAAGTCTTTGCACCCTCTTTAAACGCAAATACGGCATTTCCATGAAGGAATACCGTAACAAGCAACATAATTGTTAGCCATTATGTCCTTTACGTCTCCTAATGTGATGCACGGGATGCCAAAGGGACGCAGAGACGCGGAGGACGCAGAGGTCGCAGAGCCGTGACGCCGAAAAATACACTAGCGGAGTGAGCTTTGCCTTGGATATTGCTTTATCTTTCGAAGCAATTGGGCAAACCTCATCCTCTAGTGTGCTCGCCTAGAAGACTATTAAGATGCGGAGGCAATGCATTATAATGAATGAAGAATGAAGAATGAAGAATGAAGAATTCAGGTAGAGTTAAGTGGTTTTTTCTCCATTCTCGCGTCTAATTGTCTGTGGGTCCGTTCAACGTCTATCGTCCAACCTCGCGTCTAGCCGCCACACAATCCTCTGCGTCTCTGCGTCTCTGCGGGAAATAAAATCCAACAACA
>JAFUOX010000091.1 GCA_017481725.1 Kiritimatiellia bacterium
CGCAGGGCTTGCGTGGTGGGTTCTGTGATAACACTACCGCTTGTTGTTTCCTTGGTTATTGCTCTATCTTTCAGAAGCAATAAGGAAACTGCCAAGCGCTAGTGTGTTCGACCGCCAAGAAGGCAAAGACACGGAGCTACTGCACGTGGTGGCTAGAAGTGTGAAAAAGGGACGCTGCGACGCGGAGGACGCAGCGGACGAGATTAGACGCGAGAATGGAGAAAAAATCACTCAACTCTACCAGAATTCTTCATTCTTCATTTTTCATTTTTCATTCTTCATTCTTCATTTATTATAATGCGTCCCTTTGGAGTCACGTGCATCACGCTCGCGTCTTGTATTAAGTTTTGCAATTTTCTGATTGAAAAAAGGGTGGTAAAATACTTGACTTTTTTGTATAATCTACACAAATATTTATAACAACCTATTATGAGAGACTTTATATGAAACTAAATCCAGCTTTGAAAAAACGCTCACTAATGTCGTTAAATGATTTTTCTGATGCAGAAATGCTCGAATTAATTGATCTTGCAATAGCTCTTAAAGAGCGTCGTGACAATGGTATACGTGGAGAATTGCTAAAGCGTAAGAATTTTGCACTAATCTTTGAAAAAAGCTCTACACGCACTCGTTGCTCTGCAACAATTGCAGCTCAAGATGAGGGTGGCTGTGCAACATATTTAAACGGAAATGATATTCATCTAGGAGCAAAGGAGTCTGTTAAGGATACTGCACGTGTGCTTGGACGTATGTTTGATGGTATTATGTTCCGTGGTTTTGCTCAAGATACAGTAGAGCAGCTACGTGAATTTTCTGGTATTCCTGTTTGGAATGGCTTGACAGATGATTATCATCCAACACAAATTCTTGCTGATTTGATGACAATGAAGCAGTGCTTTGGCTCAGTAAAGGGCAAAAAGCTTGTTTATATTGGTGATGGCAGAAACAACGTTGCAAATTCCTTGATGCTTGGCTGTGCAAAGGCTGGCGTAAATTATGTCAATTGCACACCACCTGAGCTAAATCCTCTTCCTGAGCTAGTTGAGCATGCTCGTAAGATTGCAGCAAATAATGGCTCAACAGTTGAAGTGATGCATAATCCAGAGGAGGCTGTGGTTGGTGCAAATGTGCTTTATACAGACGTTTGGGTTTCAATGGGTGAGGAAGCAAAGAAGGCAGAGCGCCTAAAGCTTCTTGCTCCATATCAAATTACAATGGATTTGATGAAAAAGACAGGAAATGCAGATGGAGAGCTAATCTTCTTACACTGCTTGCCAGCATTCCACGATAATCAGACAACAGCATCAAAGGATACAGGTGCTCTTGAGGTAACAGATGAGGTTTTTGAATCTAAATACTCTAAGGTGTTTGATGAAGCAGAAAACCGCATGCATACAATTAAGGCATTGTTTGTTTCTTCATTAACATCAGCAGACGAATTTGAAACAAAGTAAGCTTTTGGAAAGGACTAAATTATTATGAAACTAACAGATTACACATGGGAAGAATTTAGTCAACTACCAATGCCTACAAAGGTTGAATGCTTTAAAAGAGAAGATGGGTTTCCTGCCCATACTCTTTTTGCACAGCAATTTGATCGTGAGACTTTGGATAGGCTTTGTGATTTAGCAACAAAAATTCGTAAGATTGCAAAGAAGCGCGATGGAATGCTTTTCTTAAATAGCCTTCTTTCTCACAAACGTGCAATGCTTTATTTCTCACAGCCAAGCTCTCGAACCTTCTTATCCTTCTATTCTGCTTGCCAGATTATGGGACTAAAGGTTGCTGAGGTTCGTGATGCTGCAACATCGTCAGAATTTAAGGGTGAGTCAAAGGAGGATTCTATCCGCACCTTTAGCTCATACTTTGATTTAATCATTATGCGCACTCAGGAGAAGGGACTTGCTGAGCATATGGCTTGGACCTTATCAAATTCTGAGCGTCCTCTACCTATCATCAATGCAGGCTCAGGAAAGGATCAGCACCCAACACAGGCTCTTCTTGATATATACACACTAAAGCGTAGCTTTGAGGAGAATGGGGGCTTGAAAAATCGTAGCATTATGTATGTTGGTGATTTGCTACGTGGACGCACAGTTCGCTCTCTATCAAATCTTCTAATGAACTACGAAAATATTGAGCATATATTTGTTGCTCCAAAAGAGCTACAAATTAAGCAAGATATTCTTGATATGCTTGAGGCTAATGGCTCTAAGTATTCTGTGCTAACGGATATGCGTGAGCGCCTAGCTGATGTTGATGCTGTCTATATGACTCGCATTCAGGATGAGTGGGACAAATCAAAGGGCGAGAGTGCAAGTATTGATATTTCTGCATACAAGATTGGTAAGGCTGAAATGGATATGATGAAGGACACCGCCGTATTACTTCATCCATTGCCACGCCGTGATGAAATCTCTACTGATTGTGATCATGACCCACGTGCAATGTATTGGCGCCAAATGCGTAATGGTATGTGGATTCGTGCAGCACTAATTGCAGCAACTTTCGGCCTTACAAAAACAATTCTTGCCTACGATGCTGAATAAGCACCTGTATGCATTGTGATAATTGTTTTTAAAATTTTATTTAATTTTATTTTGAAAGAAAGATATGGATTCAATTATTTTTAGTATGGTAATAGTTGATGCTTTTATTCAATCAGATATTTTGGGCAAGATTTTAGTTGTTGCTCTTGTTGGTTTGGGTTTTATAGCTCTTTATAGATATTTGTTCCGCCATTCTATCTATAAAACAACAGATGAATGGCATCAAAAATTGGAGCTGCTGTATAAACAAAAAAAATATCCAGGCTCAATGTTATATGAACGCATGTCTAATGGTGTTTGTAATGTTGAAATTTACAAAGCCGTAATGTTTGAGCTCATAAAATGTTTGGAAAAAAGAGGTGTTACAAAAGATCAGCTTTGCCGTTGGAATGGTGAATCTCCAATGCCAGCGTTAAATTCGCAAGAATTATCTAAAATTAAGGTTATAGCGGAAAATGAATTAGGGAAGCAGCTTTATCTATTGGAAGCTGATTTAAATGTTATTGGAACAATTTCTGTTCTTGCTCCGTCTATAGGCTTGTTTGGTACTGTTTGGGGTGTTTTGCTTTCCTTCATGAGTATGGCAGATGGCTCGGGAGCTGCAATTATTACAAATGTAGCACCAGGTATTGGTGGTGCTTTGCTTACAACAGTAGCTGGTCTAGTTGTTTCTATCCCAGCAACCTTTGGGTATAATAAGCTTTGTGCAAGAATGCGACAATATACTGCTCAGGCAGAGAATTTTGTTGACAAATTAGTTGCTGATATTTATTTGTATTATTCTCCAAATGAAAATGCAGTTCAAAATATTCAGTTAGCAGTTGTCCAACAGCAACCACAATATACCTCACAAGAAAAATATGAGGTAGGAGGCAAATATAATGCCTAGGCGTCATAAGGCTGGCTATAAGCCACAAGCAGAAATGAACCTTACGCCACTTATGGATTTGACCTTCATTTTGCTAATCACCTTTATCATTACTTTCCCTTTGATAGAGAATGGTATTCCAATCAAACTACCACAAGGGAAAACAAAGCCAGTTGATGCATCTGAAGCATCAACTGCTGTGACGGTAGATAAGGATGGCAGATATTATGTTGGCGATTTGACAGTTACACTAGATGAATTACGCTCAGAGCTAGAAAAACGCAAGGCTAGCAATCCAGAGATTCGTGTAATTATTCGTGGTGATGTCGCTGCACAGTATGGTGCTGTTGCTGAGGTGGCGAAGCTATTGAGCTCCTTAGGTATAAAAAATACATCTCTTTCTTTTCAGGAGTAGTGTCTAGTGGATATTAAGCAGGTAGAGAAAAGAGCCTATAAAATTGCTTGTTGGGTGTATGGGATACTTATCGGTGCACTCATTTTGGCTTCTTTGATCTCTGAAATTTCTTGCACACATAAAAAGCCAGATGATGCTATGATGATAGAGTTTACTGTTGATGTAACTCCACCACAGGAAGAATCTATTCAAGAATTGATATCTGACCCTGAGCCAGAATCAGAGCCAGAGCCAGAACTGGAGCCAGAACCAGAACCGCAAAAACCAAAGCCAGAGAAGCCAAAACGCAAACCAATTAAGATATCTGATAGGGTGGTTGTGATAAATCAGCCAAAGGTCCAAAAAGAAATACCACAAAAGACTTCTTCAAAAAAGAATGATTTGACTGAGGAGCAAATTAAAAAGCTCTTGAAGATGGGTGCAAAGCCTTCTGATCATACCTCTGTTCCTGGTGAAAGAGAGCGGTGCTTGGCAATTGTATACAATAAGCTTTATGATGCATGGCGCAGACCTTCTCTAGCACCAACAGATGTTGCTCGTGGTGCAGAGCTTACAATTTGGCTCGGTGCAAATGGATATGTTACAAAATACAAATTGACGCGTTCCTCAGGAAATCGTGAGCTTGATGCTTCTGTAGAGTCTGCTGCCAAGGCCGTACGCCGCATACCTGGTTTAACCTCTAATTTTATTAAGGAATACAAAACTCTGACAATTGAGTTTAATCTGGAATAACAAGGAGAGATTTATGAATATGAATTGCTTTAAATTTTTTATAGCTTCATTATTGGTCGCCTCTATGATGCTTGAATTAAATGCAAAGCAGCCACCTGCAGATATTGGCTCAGATGCGGCAAAGCATGAAGCAAATCTTTTGACAAAGCCACAACGAGATCAGCTACAGGTGGAGATGATTGGCTTGCAGCGTGATATTATAGCAGCGCATCGTACTATTGATGCACTTCCTGAAGTCAAGGCAGCAAAGGATGAGATGCTCCAGCTCCGTGAAAAGAAAGCTCCTCGTAAAGAAATTTCTGCCGCATTAGCAAAATATAATGAGCTTAAAAATGTAGAGCAAAATAAGGACCCAATTCTTGTAAAGAAGCTTGAACGCTATAAGTATGTGGCTTCTCTTCTTGAATATGATAAGATACGTAATAAGGTTAATCGTGCTAAAATGTCGTCTGAGGATGTCGCTATAGATAAACCTAAGGTTGAGCTGGCTCGCCCTGTATATGAAAAACAGGTGGAGAAGGAACAACAAGAAAAGGCTCTTGAAGAATCTGCTTTAGCTTCCGAACAAGAAATACCTCACAATGTAATAAAGCTCTTTGAAAATGGGGAGGTATTTGTTTCTGGAAAGCGTGTGGCATGGGCAAATCTTCCTACAGCACTCGCTGAGCTTTATAAACAAAATCCAGAGCTAGAGTTATTTGTTGATGGTGAGGTCGAAGCTCCTATATCAAAGCTTCTAGAAATGATGAAGATAGCTCGTGCTGCAGGCTTTAAGGATGTTTCTATCCGTAAACTCTTTTAATGATAGAAAGGATTTCTAATGTTTGAAAGTAAACTGACAATTCAACAACAGGAGATGCGCTTTCGCGAAGCACTTAAGGCAATTCCTGTGAAAAATACTCAGGCCCGCGTTATTGAAAGAGATGAGGAAACTGGTGAGCTTCATATAAAGGTTGTTCTTGTTTATAAAGGCTCTATTATGAATTTTTTGCGTCGTCTTCTTAAAGCAAATACAGAAAAAACATATATTTTAGATGCTATTGGTGCCCGGGTCTATGATATGGTTGATAATAAAAGCACATTTGAACAGCTCGTTGATAAATTTTGTGAAAAGGAAAAGCTTACCTTTTTTGAGAGTAGAGCATTGCTTGGTCAATATTTTCAAACCTTGACGCGTCGCGGCATTATCGTTCCTATGCTACCACATAATTAATACGATTTTAATTTTTTAGAATATTACGGACATGACAGAAGAGAAGCATATTGTAGAACCATTTGAGGGTAAAGCACCACGTGCAGATGCATGGCTAGCACAGGTGAGTGAGCATTCCCGCTCTCGTATCCAAAAGCTTTTTGATCAAGGAAATATTTTGTGTAATGGAGAGCCTTTGGATACTTTGTCTCATAGATTGCAATTTGGCGAATGCTATACAATACTTGTTCCAGATGCCGCTCCTACTGGCATTATGCCAGAAAATATTTCTCTTGATATTTTATATGAGGATGATGCAATTGTTGTAGTTAATAAACCGCCACAGCTTGTTGTGCATCCTGCACCGGGCCATGAGTCTGGAACTCTAGTTAATGCACTACTTTATCATTATCCAGGTATCTTTTCCATAGGTGGAGAGGATAGACCTGGAATTGTACATCGCTTAGATCAAGATACCTCGGGAGCACTCATTATTGCCAAGACTGATAAGGCTATTGTTGCCCTTCAAGAGGCTTTCCAAAAGAATGAGGTGAAGAAAACCTACAAGGCTATTGTTCATGGTGTGCCTTATCCAATTGCCGGACGCATAGAGACTAATATCGGACGCAATCCACAGGATAGAAAAAAGATGTGTGTCTTGCAGGAACATGGTAGAAATGCAATTACTGAGTATACAACAGAGCGCGATTTTGGCATTGCTTCACTTGTAAGCGTTAATATTGAAACTGGGCGTACTCATCAAATTCGTGTGCATATGAATTATTTGGGCAACCCTGTTGTAGGGGATCAGACATACGGAAGCTTCCGTAGGGATATGCGTATGCCAATAAAGCTAAAGCGTCAGATGCTTCATGCAGCAAAGCTTGAATTTATGCACCCAGTGCGTAAACGAGAGCGGATTGTTGTGGAGGCTCCTCTTCCAGCAGATATGCTTGAGCTAATTGAAGCATTAAAGGTGTAGCAAGGCTGTTGCTCTCATAATGTGATGCTGCTGTAGTGTTTTTTTACAATTGGGTTATATTTGGTAAGTTTAGTTAGGTGTTGTATGAAAAAACTTCTATGTTTTTTTGCTTTATTAGTGCTTACAATGAATGTGTTCGCTGAGAACAAATTTAGTCCAGAAACAATTGCTGCACAAAAAGCTTTTGTAAATGATGGATTTGGAATTTTTATCCATTGGGGTATTTATGCAATTCATGGGAAGGGCGAGTGGTGGCTTAATAAATCAAAAATGCCTTTAGAGGAATATGAGGCTGTAGCATCTCAATTTAATCCAACAAATTTTGATGCAAATGCTTGGGCTGAAGCTTTTGCTGATGCTGGTGCACGCTATGTAACAATTACCTCACGCCACCATGATGGCTTTTCTATTTTTGCAACAACAAATACGACTTATGATATTGTTGATGCAACACCATATAAGCGAGACCCAATTGCAGAGCTTGCCTCCGCATGTAAGAAGAATAATCTGAAGCTCGGTTTTTATTATTCTCTGTTAGATTGGCGTAGAGAGGATTTTCCTCGTCATAATGGCTATGGTGACTATGACTCATATTATGCATTTATGAAGGGGCAGCTAGGCGAATTGTTAACTAATTATGGACCAATTAACTGCTTGTGGTTTGATGGACAATGGGCACGCACTGATGCAGGCTTTGATTGGCGTTTGCCTGAATTATTTGATTATGTCCGTTCCATCCAGCCGTCCTGCTTGGTCGGCAATAATTCACATGTATCACTCCAGCCCGGTGAGGATTTTCAAATTTGGGAAATCAATTTTCCTGGAGGACACACAGGACACATGAATGACAAGCAAACCATTGCGACAAATGTGCCATTGGAGTGCTGCTGGTCAATGACCTCGGATGCATGGGGCTATCAGCCTAATGATTTGATGGAAAAGAATCCATCAAAGGAGCTAATTAGAAAGCTTGTTCGTACCCGTGTTCTTGGAGCAAATCTTCTATTGAATATTGCACCAGCTCCAGATGGATCAATCCCAAAGCCAGCATTGGAGCGTTTAAAGGATATCGGTGAGTGGATGCGTAAGTATGGCGATACTATTATTGGAGCAAAACCAGGTCATATTTATTTGGGAAGATATAAGGAATATTCTTCTATTATATCCACAATATCGCAGGATGGAAATACAGTTCATCTTCATATTTTAAATGACAATAAAGAGAATTATGGTATTTGGATGCCTTTCCCAGATACAATTGTTAAGGTAACAAATCGGATGACAGGTGAGGATGTACCATATGTGCAAAAAATGCATAAATCACAAAGATTTTTATCGCTGAAAGTGAATTTGGAAGCAGATGTTCCTGATACAATTCTTGATATCACTATTGACCATTCAAATAAGTAATATTTAATAAAAACTCTAATAGCATCACACAATCAATTATATTCACATATATGCTATGGTCAAAAAAACTTTATGTTTTTTTGGTAAATCGGCACAAAGGCTCAAAAACTTTCGATAAAAACCCCGAAACCCTTGCTACATCAGGGTTTCGGGGTTTTTGAAAATTGGGATTATACAATGTAACCAAAACAACAACTTGTGGGTCTTCTATAGGAGCAACACCAAGAAAAGAAGTAAAAGAA
>JAFUOX010000092.1 GCA_017481725.1 Kiritimatiellia bacterium
CGCAGAGACGCGGAGGCCGCAGAGGTCGCAGAGCCGTGACGCCGTAAAATACACTAGTGGAGTGAGGTTTGCCTTGACTATTGCTACTCTTTCGAAGCAATTGGCAAATCTCATCCTCTAGTGTCCTCGCTCAGAAGACTATTAAGATGCGGAGGCAACGCTATGCAAAATGAAAATATGCTTCGCTTCATGCACCTAAGAGGTATCCAATACATCTTAGGTGCGCTTCATGCTCATTTATGAGCGCTTCATAGCACGCATGTGCTGCTTCATCCCAAAACACAACTATCAAACTCGCATACTCGCATACTCGCCAACTTGCAAACTAATTTAATTTTTGTATAGTTTGATAGTTTGACAGTTAGACAGTTTGCGAGTTTGATAGTATGATAGTTAGACAGTATGATAGTATGACAGTTTGATAGTTGGACAGTGAAGATGAGGGTGGCTCTGCCGCATGGTGTTGCTGGGGCGAGAGGAGGCAAGGTGCTAGTCATTGCCTCCTCTCGCTTTCTCCAACAATTGCTTGCCAACACACACAAATGATATTCAGACCTTTAGATGATAAGAATTTGACATTAGACGCGAGACAACGTTGACGCGAGACATTTAGACATTGAGACGCAGTGTCGCGAGAATGGATAAAGTGACGCTCTCGCTCTGGCCTTCGGCGAAACGCGGAGGATTAAGAGAACGGAGACACGGAGAGGTGCTAGGGTTATTGTAATAATTGCTTGCACTTTTCTTCCTTTCCTAATAGTAAGCAACGAGTGAAACGATTAGCATAGTCCTCCCTTGTCCTCCGTACTCCGTGTTAAGCGAAAGCAATAAGTGAAACGATTTAATCGCGCTCGCTCTAGCTTTCGGTGAAACACAGACAAGGTGTCACGCACAGAGCACGCGGGAGCGCACCCACACATGCTAGAGCAAATAATATTATTTCTCAACAAAATCCCCAAAAAATTGAAAATTAATGGCATGTTCGGTGTCTTTTATATTTGATACATTGCACTGAATAAGACAAAAAAAACGAGCTATCCCACTAAAATTATCATAGGACAGCTCGTTTTTTTATTTATTGTTAATTAGTTAACACTATTCTTCAGTGTGCTGCTTATAAGGAGAATCAGCGATTACCTTCTGAGCAATATTTGAAGGAACAGTATCGTAGCGAGAGAATTTAACCTCAAACATTGCCTGACCACTTGTTAGAGAACGTAGCTCAGCAGAATATCTTGAAAGCTCACTCTGTGGAACCTCTGCAATAATAACCTGCATATCGTCCTCTGCCTCATAGCCAAGAATGCGGCCGCGCTTATGAGTTAAATCACCTGTTACGGCACCCATATATGTATCCGGAGTAGAGATAGTTACACTCATAATAGGCTCAAGAAGTGTTGGCTTTGCATTTGTAAGAGCCTCTCTCAAGGCACCTGAGCCAGCAATCTTAAATGCGATTTCTGATGAGTCAACATCATGGTATGAGCCATCATATACGCGAACCTTTACGCCCACAACAGGATAACCAGCGATACATCCATGTTCCATACGCTCAAGCACGCCCTTCTCAATGCCTGGCATATAACCAGAAGGGATAGAGCCACCAACTGTCTCATTAACAAACCACTGCTCATCACCCTCTTGGATTGGCTCAATCTTTAGATATACCTCACCATACTGGCCATGACCACCTGACTGCTTCTTGTGTTTGTAGTGACCCTCGCCCTGAGCATTGATTGTCTCGCGATATGCAATTTTTGGTGTGCTCAAGGTTACATTTACATTACTCATCTGCTTGAGCAAGTGAACTGTTGCATCAAGATGTACGTCACCCAAGCCCTTTAGAATTGTCTCATGAGTTTCTACATTGCGCTCAATCTGCAAGGTCTGATCCTGCTCAAGCACACGCTGAAGTGCTGGACCAAGCTTATCATCATCAGCCTGACTAGCAGCTGTAACAGCAGCAAACATAACTGGACTTGGAAACTTAACTGGTCGAGCATGAAGCTTGCAGCCAAGTGAGCAAAGTGTGTCACTAACCTTTGTTGCCTTCAATTTTGGAATTGCAACAATATCACCTGTGACAGCACAATCAACAGGAGTGTATTTCTTGCCACAAGGGACAAGTATCTGACCAATATGCTCTTTGCCAACAGATGAGGTTGGATTATCAACATCTGTTTCTGGCTTCAATGTACCAGAAAGGATGCGAACATAGTTCATCTGACCAACAAAATTGTCTGAAACTGTTTTATATACTAGACCAAAGAATGGGCGATCTGTAGCTGTATCGATAGAAGCACCCTCGAAATCTGTTCTCTGCTTCTGATGTGGATTTGCCAAATACCTAACAACTGAATCAAGCATAAAATCAACACCTACTCCAGAAAGTGGGAATACTGGCATAATTGGAACAAATAGACCAGTAATAGAAGCCTTCTCTAGACCCATTGCGATTTCTTCTTGAGAAAGAGTTTCTTCCATCAAATACTTTTCAGTAAGAGCATCATCACTCTCAGCAGCACGCTCCATCAGCTCACTGCGAGCCTCCTCAGCAGCAGCCTTATACTTTTCTGGGATAGCATCAGAGAATACATCTACCAAAGCGGTATTATCAGCATTAGGGAATGCAATAGGAATACAACCAATACCGAATGCACCACGAATTGCATCGATAACCTTTGCATAGTCTGTATTATCCTTATCAAGACCTGTGACAACAATCGCACGAGAAACAACATCTGTTTGCTTAAAGCAACGCCATGCTCTACGTGTACCTACCTGAATTCCACCTGCTGCGTCAACCACAAGAACACCAGAATCTGCTGCACGAGAAGCAGAGCGTAGCTGACCATAAAAATCCATATAACCAGGCGCATCAGTAAAATAAAGAAAATGCTCTTTGCCATTTACGGCATACTTTGATGAGAAGGTTGTTGAAAAGAGAGAAATTTTACGGGCCTTCTCTTCCTCGGTAAAATCTGAAATACTTGTTCCATTAGCCGGCGAGCCTAAACGGTCATTAAGACCAAGCTTATATGCTAGGGCATCCGTAAGTGCCGTCTTACCGGAGCCGCTATGTCCACCGAGCACGAAGTTTCTCACATTTTCAACCGGAATGTTATACATAATGATTTCCTTTTGTTATATTGTTCATATTAAAACTAAAGCCTAATATAGTCTAGCATTGCTTAAAATGCAGTAGGACGTCAAATAAAAAATACCATCTGACAGCATATGCCTTTTTGGAGCAGGGTGTGCCTTCCCATATTTACTATTACAAAGTATTACACAAAACACAAACTAAATTCAAGTAAAATAATTTATATTTTAAAATTAATGGCGAATCTGAGATTTTCGGCACTCTAGAATTCTACGTGTGTGATGCTGGCTTGCACCACAGTTACAATAGCGCGCGCCTATCGGAGCAGGCGCAAGCAAAACCCTTAAAAACAATACAACAATCAACACCCAACAGCCAACAAATCCTATGATTGCGGTTTATTAGCAGCAGTCTTAAGAGTTTTGCACATATGATTTTGGTTTATTTTTGTGCTATTGCACAATGCGCGCTAAAGCACGCTGCTCCGATATCGTAGAACTCCAAGCACCAGTGCTTTTACAAATGGTGGCAAGAGCTCGCACTTATAGGCATCACATATGAAACATGGGTTGCCCCCACACTAGCGCTTGAAAGTTGGCCTTGCGACAACGGCAGCAAGACCATGTCCAACGTCAAGCGCTAGTGTCGAGCGCTACGCACACACCCAAGCAATCATGCAAATCCTGCACAATCCTGAAATCTTGTTCCTGCGCCAATCCCTTTCAAAAACCTCTCACCTAAACAAAAAAGGCGCCCCGAAGGACGCCCTTTTTGTTTTAGCGGATGATAATCATTGTGGCACTGCCAAGAACAACAACCTGCCCTCCTCCTGCCTCACTCACGTCTGTAAATGTAGTGCCAAGCACCTCAGCATCCACATTGTATGTGCCTGAAGGAATTGGCACACCTCCAACAGATAGAGATCTTACAGTAAGTGTATTACCATACAATTCTACTGTTGATGTAGAATCAACTGTCATATCATTTAGCTTTAAATCACAGCTAATTACTACTGGTGAATAGCAATATACATCCAAATCACAATTCTTCAAAGCAATTGCTTCGTCTGCATAAGCACCATTTGCAGGGATTGGAGTTTGTGCAGAAGTAGGAATTGCTGTTCTTGCAGAGCTTGTGCTAGACTCACCATCAATGATAATTGTTCCGTGGCCCTCAAGCTGTGTTCCATCTTGTAGATAAATAGTACCGGAGGTGCATTTTTCATTATTGATTGAACGGGCAGAAATGGTTCCTTCAAAATTATCAAAGGTTGCTTCCTCGCCTGTTAAACGAACAGCTACACGGCCACCCGCCATTTGATGATTTCCAGAAGGTACAGCACCAATTAAACCAGTACCTGCTAGGCTTTCGCAACGAACATCAACTGAACCTGGTCCGCCACGGACACCATTATTACTACTAATTGCTCCCTTAGAAGCTATCTCTCCATCTACTGTTAATATTCCATTAACAACTAACTCAAGAGCTCCACCACCTGGTTGGTAATAGCTATTGCTTTGAGAGAAGCCAGGAGTCCTTGGGTTTAGAATAGAGCCATAAGCATATTTATTAGTAAAGTTACCAGCATAAATTGAGCCGTGGCAGCTTTGTGAGTATCCACTATAAAAATTATGACTATCCTGTAATACACCACTTCCATATACGCTAACCTTGGAATCAGCAGAAATAGTCAAATCTCCATTAACTGTAATTTTTGCTGAAGTGTGAACATCCATAGGGTCTACATTAGAACCTATTTTTGTGGAATAATTAACGCGACCCAAGGCTGCGCCATTAACTAAACTCAAGCTATTTTCAACAACTAGAGTTGCATCATCATTAACTACATAGACATTGATTCCATCAATTGTTTGTGGCTCATCTGGAGTAACAATACTTCCTCCATTGCAATATTCTAATATAGTAGCTGCTGTGGCATTATCCAAGCTTGAAATGCTTTCATAGCCATTTGCAAGAGTAAGCGCAGTATTTGTTACGACAACTAATCTTCCAGCACCACCCAATAGAATGCTATCAAAGGTCCAATCACTATCATTATTCAATTTTGTTCCGCCTTCACGTTTGGTTGATGTTGCATAATCATCATCAACAACAAGTGTTCCATAAACAGAATCTAAATCCTTTAGGTAAACTGTACCTGCGCTACCGCGAGTATAGGCTGAATTACTACGTTCTGTACCAGCATCAAAATCTAAATCCGCAGAAATAGTTGCAGAAGAAATAACTGCTATGCGACCACCAGCACCACCAACTTCATTTTTGTAGCGAGAGTCAGTAACACCAACTGCATTGGCGGCAATTAAGCCAGAGCCAGAAACATTTCCAGCTTCTATCAAGATAGAGCCACCAGCACCAGAGGAACGTGTTGAAACACCACCACGAGCAGAGACTTCGCCATTGATAGTAACATTACCCATTACGTCCAAATAAATTGCACCACCACCATTTGCTATTGCACCTGATTGATATGCCTTCGAAACCTCGCCAGCACCTACATGAATAGGGTATTTTGGATCACCATAGCTCTCTGCCGCTGCACTTGCTGTGCCTCCATGACGAGAAAGAAATGCTGCAACATTTGATGCCGGACAATGGCCCTTACCATCTACAGAAATTTTTGCATTTTCCCCAACAACAAGATTGCCTTCAACAATTACCTTTAGGCGATATGTCTCAAGAGAAATAATTTCTTCGTTTGTAATATTTCCTTCAGCAGTGAAAGAAACTGGATGAGTCCATTCACCACCTTCAAGAGTTACATCACCAGTAACAGTTAAAGCATTGAAGCTTCCCTTCTCTGGATAAACTGTCATAAAGGTTACTGTGCTATTATACTCAGCTGTTTGCGTCCAGCTAGCAATAGTTGTAATAACATCGTTAGTTAAAGGCATTGAAGAAACAGCTGTTAAACCAACATGATCTGTTGCTGTAGGCACGCGACCATATGACCAGTTATTTGGATTTGATGCAAGACAATCAGAGCCTTCACCTGCAATCCAATAGTTCTTATCTGCTAGTATTACATAATTAGCAACTGTAAAGGTTACAGTTGATGAACTAGCAATTGCTTCTTCTGTTGTGAAGCCAATAGAGAAGCTTGTGTCGCTTGATGTTTCTCCATCATAAACCGTAGGAATCTCAAAGGTTGCGCTCTGCGCATTTGCAGGGATAGTTACCTCAAGTGATTCAGGAACATCATAGTTAACACCAGCTACAGCTGTGCCATCTTCAATAACAAGATTTACTGTTATTGGGTAAGCATCTGCTGCTGCACGAGAAATTGTTCCAATAGAGGAAGACATATCTGTCTCGGAGCCATTTTGAGTTACTTCAATATTTAGAACACCATTGTAGAAATAGAAAGGATCAGCAAAAGAATAATTTTCACTAATTCTCAATGCAGGGGTAATTTTATAGGTTGTGTTTTCTGCTGGAAAAGTAACAGCTAAATTTGCGGTTGAATAATCTGCTACCTCACCAAGCACATTAGTAATGCAATTTCCTGCAGAGTCTTCAATAATTGCTAAAGCAGCTGCTGCTTTTTGTTCATTTTCAAATGTGATTGTTGCTTCTTGAGCTTCATTATCATATGCAAATGAGGCTGACTTTAGTGAAGGAAAATCATCACCCAAAACGACAACAAGCTCTGTTAGCTCTGTACTCATTCCCATTTCGTCGAACAAAATATAACCATCATTTGTTGTGTATGCACTTCCAATAAATAGGGTATTAGGAGAAGTTTCTTCTGAAATAAATTCTATCCCTATTTCTTCTGTGCCATTTGCTAATGTCAACCACTCAACATTTCGCTCATAATCATCTACAGGGACAACAGCAAATGAGACCTTTTCTTTATTATCTGTACCTGCATTGATATCAATCTTTGCAACAGCCATATAGGTTACACCAGCTTCAACTCTAAATAGATTTTCATAGGAATTACTTGTTTCGTTTATATCACGGTAACCGATAGCAACATTAGGCTCTGTGTCTTCGCCTTTTCTTATTGAAAAAATGATTCCACTTGTTACCTTATCATTTCCGAAATGAGAGTTTACACTTGGTGTTCCATTGTGATTAAGCAAAGCAACACCAGAAGATGTATTTCTTGATTTTAGATTTGCAAGTGCGGTTGCATCGATATTAAAAAGAAATCTAAAGTATACGGTGCCAGTACGACCCTCGAACACAGAAGAATCAAAATATTTCCATTGAGATCTATATTCCGTGTTTGAACCAGCGCGTTTATAACCAATGGAGCCACCTTCGGCTACAATTTTTGTTCCAAAAATTTCAGGAAATTGCAAGCCATAGTTTTCGCCAAAAACATAAATTACACTAGTATTTCCGTTTTCCCATTTCGTTGAAGAAAAGCCAATAGGTGTTGATGGTGTTACAGAGTTTGCATCCTTTTGAGCATCTGCGGCAATATTATAGCCATCGCTCCCTGTATTTATTCCATCATAAAAAAGAATTTCCGCATTTACTAAACAGGCAGAAAATGCAAACAATAAGAAATATAATATTTTTGTTTTCATAGTTTTTGTTTTTGTTTAATATTTTATCACAATGCGAGTCCTACTTATATATACGATATAGTACTCTTTGATAGTTATTTAGTCAAGAAAATCTCTTTGTAAATTTTAGTCAATAAACACGGATGTACGGATGAGTTTGAAACCACAAATGGTCACGAATGATTATAGGCTCACGCCCCACGCAGAGACGCAACCTCCTACGCCAAGGCTTCCACCTACGTAAAGCTTCCACCTACGTTGAAACTACGGTGGACAGGACGGTGGTCAGGGAGACGCGGAGAACGCAGAGAAGAAAACAAGGGCGCTCTCGCTTGGGCCTTCGGCGAAACACGGAGCACTCGGTGTGTGTGTTTCAAGAACACAGATAGACACGGATATTTTTAGGGTTAGGGTTTCTGTGATATCGGGGCATGGTAGACTCCGCCTTTCCATGGGAAAGAGGCACAAATATGTTCTTTATTATGAAAAAAGTGGGTAGGTGAATGACAATGGTGATTATTCTATTTTGAATTAATTCAACAATCTGACATTTTTTGCTTGGATTGGATTGTAGAAATATGAAATAATAATGGTAAATGTGGTGATAATACATTTAAGGACAATAAACCATGAATTTCAAAAACTATTCTCGAGCATCAATTAAGGCTGTCACAGCCAATGATTCAATTTTTAAGTCACGAATCGAGGCTTGCTACAAAGCAACAATCCCCTCCTCAATAAAGCAATGCCGCGAAACAGGACGCATTGATGCATTCAAGCTGGATTGGAAACCAGGAATGGACAAACAGCCTCATATCTTTTGGGATTCTGACCTTGTAAAGGTGCTTGAGGGTGTAGCAAATATTCTTGCAATTTATCCAGATGCAAAACTAGAAAAAGAGTATGACGAGATTGTCTCCTTAATTGCTTCTGCTCAGCAGCCAGACGGATATTTGAACACATACTTTACTGTGGTCGAGCCAGAAAAGCGTTGGTCAAATCTTTTTGATTGTCATGAGTTATATTGTGCTGGTCACATGATTGAGGCAGGTGTGGCAGCGTATGAGCTTCTTGGAAAGAGAGAGCTTTTAGATGTGGTATGCAAATATGCAGATTACATTGATTCTGTTTTTGGCGAAGAGGAAGGTAAGCGCAGAGGTGTTCCAGGACACGAGGAAATCGAGCTTGCCCTTGTCCGCCTTTACAATGCAACTGGCAACGAGCGCTATTTGAAGCTCTCCAAATATTTTATTGATGAACGCGGTCGCGAGCCAAACTTTTACACAGAGGTTGAAAAAACTAAACAATACAAATGGCAGCTTGAAAGACATCAAGCACACATGCCTGTTCGAGAGCAATCTGTTGCTACAGGACATTCTGTTCGTGCAGTATATCTATACAGCGGAATGGCAGATATTGCAACACTAACAAATGATGAAAAGCTATTTGAAGCTTGCGAGCGTCTATTTAAGAGTATAACAGAACGCCGCATGTATATTACAGGCGGTATCGGTTCAACCTTCGAGGGAGAAAGATTTACAACAGACTACGACCTAACAAACGGCTCACTAATGTACGCCGAGAGCTGTGCAGCTATTGGTCTAGTGCGCTTTGCTTCGCGCATGCTTAATGCAACTGGCAATGGTCACTATGCTGAGATTATTGAGCGAGCCATTTTCAATGGTGTATTGTGTGGCATAAGCCTTAAGGGCGACACCTTCTTCTACACAAACTATCTTGAAGTAGATGACAATACAACGACATATAATATGGGCTCAAAGGATCGTCAGCCTTGGTTCCACTGCTCCTGCTGCCCAACCAACTATTGCCGCTTTATTCCAGAGATGCTCGAATATGTATGGAGCGAAAATGATGAAGAGGTTTTGTTGAACATGCCTATTGCAAATACCTTTAAGAGTCGCTTTGGTGAGCTAGAGGTAAGTGGTGGCTATCCATACGACGAAAATATTTCTGTTGTTGTAAAGGATTCTCCAAAAGGAAAATTCTCACTAGGCATTCGCATTCCTGAATGGTGTGAAAAATACACAATCACACTAAATGGTCAAGCTATTACAGAAAAGCCTGTGAATGGTTATATAAAGCTTTCAGTTCAAGAGGGAGACAAGCTTGACTGCTGCTTTGATATGCCTGTAAAGATTATATATTCAAATCCAAAAATTACAAACAATGCTGGACGCATTGCATTGATGCGTGGTCCTACAGTATATGCTTGTGAAACAATCGACAATCCTAACGGCACTTCAAATATGATTATCGACACACAGGCAGGTTTTGAACTAACAACCGTTGAGGGTCTTCCAGAGGGCACAGTAGCAATCAAGGGCAAGGCAATTTATGAAACCTTCCCTGCTGACGGCTCACTATATTTCGATAAGCCAATGGAAAGAACAGCAGGAGAATTTATTGCTATCCCTTATGCTCTATGGAACAATCGTGGCTCAGCAAATATGGCTGTTTGGATTCGCTCAAAACAAGGATAAGTTATGCTACACAATTTAACTCTTAAAAAGGATATTCGCACTTTTTCTATTTCTCCTGAAAATTTAACAGGAGAAAAAGGGAAAGGCGGAATGGCTATTGAGGGCAGTGCATCAAACGCTGCCCGAGAGCTTGGTCAGGGTTGGAAGGTTAATCCATATCTTGTTATTAAGCCTGGAGAAAAAATCACCCTTGCAGACATTAAGGGTCAAGGTGCAATTAAGCACATCTGGATTGTTGACAGTAGCCCTGCTGGACGGTTAAGCATTTTACGAATATTCTTTGACGGAGCAAAAAATCCTTCCGTTGAAGCGCCACTATACGATTTTTTCTGCAATGCTGATAATTTTGAATACGCCCAAATAAGTAGCTTACCTGTGTGCTACAATCCACGTCGTGGAATGAACTGTTATTTTGAAATGCCATATTTTAAAGGCTTTCGAATTGAGTTAGAAAATATCCACAACGAAGACATAATGGTTTATTACCAAATTGATTGCGAAGAAAAAGAAATAGAGTCCAACAGTCTCTATTTCCATGCTCAATTCAGAAGAGCAAATCCTTTGCCATACAAAGAAGCATATACCATTCTTGATAACATCAAGGGCAATGGCGTATATGTTGGAACCTATATGCATTGGGGTGTTAAGTCCAATGGCTGGTGGGGCGAAGGAGAAATCAAATTCTATATTGATGGAGACTCTGCTTTTCCAAGCATTTGTGGAACAGGTACAGAAGACTACTTTGGTGGTGCATACAACTTTGATGTGAATGGGAAATATGTTCCTTTCACCACACCTTATCAAGGACTATCAAAGGTAAATCACACCGATGAAGCATATAAATCACAGCGCTACTTTGATATGTACCGTTGGCACATAACAGACCCAGTATATTTCAAAAAGGATTTAAAAATTACAATTCAAGCACTTGGATGGAGAAGCTATGGAAGGTACCTTCCTTTGCAGGATGATATTTCATCTGTAGCATATTGGTACTCGGATAATTTGGATGATGAATATCCACCATTCCCATCTCCAAATGATTTAGAGCTTGTCTAACAAAAAGCGAACATCCATCTATCAGGCAATAGCAGAGGAGAAGGATGCTCAAGGAGGCAAAGGTTTGGCGGATGCCAAACCTTGCCGCCTCTCGCCCCAGCAACACCGGGTGGCAGAGCCACCCTCATTCCTCTCCTCAACTCTTTAACTCGCAAACTCGCAAACTGTAAAACTGTAAAACTGTAAAACTATATAACTGTAAAACTGTAAAACTATATAACTAAACAAGAATTGAATTAGTTTGCAAGTGTGCGAGTTGGCGAGTTGGCGAGTTTGATAGTTGGGTTTTGGGATGAAGCAGCACATGCGTGCTATGAAGCGAAGCATAGCATCATTTTGTAAAACCCTTTTTGTAGGCTTGCTTGCGGTGCCTCATCTTTTCTTTTAGCACAGTTATTTTTCTGTCCTAGAGGCAGCGAGGCGGAAGCCGACTGTGTAGTACCTGTTGTCAGGGAAGATGTAGTTCCTGCGGTCAGCCTCACAAAACTCAGCCACATCGTACCAGCTACCGCCACGGTAGACGCGGTAATTGCTGCCGTGCTTCGAGGCTGTCCACTCCTCCACATTTCCATGTATATCGTATAAGCCCCATGCATTTGATTTCTTCTGACCCACAGGATGTGTCTGATTCCCTGAGTTATCGCTATACCAACCCATCTCATCGAGTGTGCCTTCACGTCCGTCTGCTAGCAATCCATAATCGTCTGTGCTCCCTGCACGGCAAGCATACTCCCATTGTTCCTCGGTTGGCAAGAAGAAGATTAACCCTGCTTGCTTTACTTCTGCACGTGCATTTAGTCTCTCGATAAATGCCTGACAGTCATCCCATGAGACATTCTCTACTGGATGAGATAAATCGCCTTTATACCATGAAGGATTATTCCCCATAATCGCTTGCCATTGGGCTTGAGTTACCTCATATTTACCGAAATATAGACCTTTATGCTCGGCACTGTCGGGTATGCGTACCATTTCTTTTATCAAAGACTCAGCTTTCTCTCGAGCATTGCGCTCCGCCTCTTCGCGAGCTTTGCACTCTGCCTCTGCCTCTTCGCGGGCTATGCGCTCTTGCTCAGCACGAAAAGCATTAAATTCATTTAAAGTCAATACACTACAACGAATATTGCTTATCGAATTCATCCATTTTATTGTTGTATTTTCACGCGTAAATGAATAATAAGAATCTTCATCTACTCCCCACTTCACATTGGAAGGTAATTCTTCTAATCGATTTAAATGATGTAATGGCAATGGATAACTATTAAATCCCATACGTTTAAAATATGATATTGGTATACCTTTGATTTCTATTAATTCTCCCTGATAATTTATAAATTCTACCAAAATCACATAATCACGCACCTTCATCAAGGAAGAATTTTTTCTTTCCCATTGAGAAATTGCTGTTTCCTCATTATCTCCAAAACGATAACCTCGCCCAGCTATACTTCTTGCTTCCAGATCCTCAAAGCTTGAAAAACTATTACTTAATTTTAATGCATCAATTTTTTGTAAAGTCCTAGTTTTCCAAGCAGAATATTGTGCTTCATTTATTGATAAACGAATGGTAATAATAATTTCTTGATCATCTTCCTTTACTACAATATTGGGTGTTCCATCCCTTCGAGTATCTACAGACGCTTCTAATAACTTATCATATGAAGAGTAATAATCCTCACAAATTTCACCATATGTTTTTGGAACTATGTCTGCCTGCTCAATTACACGAGAAAAAAAGCTCTGAGAAAAAATATTACTCATTGCTAGCAATGTAGCAAATGCTGTTACAAAATATTTTACTCTCATATTATCTCCTTATCCTGTTATTTTTAACAAAATTTATCTCTTGTAGGAAGTGTTGAAAACATACAAACAATTATAGATATCTAAAAATAAAATCACCAATTGAATAATAATTGCAACAAGCATATATTCAATTGGTGATGCTAAACACGGGAACTCCGTATTAATTTATTTGTATCAAACAAATAGATTACTTCATGCTCTTGCGAATAAAGCCCTCAAGCTCTGCAATTGGCATACGTACCTGCTCCATAGAGTCGCGCATACGAACTGTGACTGTATCTTTTGCACTTGGATCACCCTCGCCCAATGTGTCAAAGTCAACTGTTACACAGAATGGTGTACCAATCTCATCCTGGCGACGATAGCGGCGGCCAATAGCACCTGTCTCATCCCAGAAGCAGTTGAACTCCTGCTGCAATGCCTTGAATACGCTGCGAGCCTTCTCATATAGCTCTGGCTTATTCTTTACCAATGGGAATACGGCAACCTTAACTGGTGCAATTGATGGGTGGAAGTGCATTACTGTGCGGATATCTTCCTTGCCCTTTGCATCAACTAGCTTCTCCTCATCATAAGCATTACATAGAAGAGCAAGTGCCAAACGATCTGTACCTGCAGATGGCTCAATTACGTGTGGAATATAGCGACCCTCGAATAGCTTGTCAACGAAAGCAGCTGCAGCAGCCTCATCCTTACCAGCCTCTTTCCACTGTGCCACAACCTTTGCCTTGAATGCTGCCTTCTCATCATCTGAAAGCTTCATTACAGCCTCACGTAGCTTGTCATCCATTACATCCATGTTCTTACCAGAGAACTTCTGATGCTGTGATAGGTCGAAGTCAGAACGTGCAGCAATACCCTCTAGCTCTTGAACACCAAATGGGAATGCATACTCAATATCAACACAAGCACGTGCATAGTGAGCTAGCTCATCCTTTGTCTGCCAGTATAGCTCTAGTGAATCTGCTGGTAGACCAACATTGCGGTACCACTTTAGGCGCTGCTCTACCCAGTACTTATGCCATACCTCCCAGCCCCAATCTGGCTGAGGATCACCATCCAAGTTTGGATTATCAGCTAGAGTTGTTACCTTGCCACAAATTAGCTCAACTGCCTCATCTGGACGGATAAAGAATTCTAGCTCCATCTGCTCAAACTCACGTGAACGGAAGGTGTAGTTACGTGGGTTAATTTCATTACGGAAGCTCTTACCAGACTGTGCCACACCAAAAGGAACTGCCTTACGTGATGTTGACTCAATGTTTAGGAATTGAGCAAAAATTGCCTGTGCAGTTTCAGGACGCAAGAAGGAAGCAGATGTATCATCCTCAATTGGTCCTACGTAGGTCTTAAACATCAAGTTGAAGGAGCGAGGCTCAGTTAGATTCTTTGAACCGCACTGTGTGCACTTTGTTCCCTCAGGAAGAACCCACTTCTTGCCATCCTGGATAAGCTTTGTGCCCTGCTCCTCGCATAGCTGATCTGCACGATGGCGCTTCTTACAATCCTTACAGTCAACCATTGGATCAGCAAAACCAGAAGCATGACCAGATGCCTCCCAAATGCGTGGATGCATAATGATTGTTGCATCTAGACCAACTACATCTGTACGACCCTGAACTGTAAACTTCCACCAAGCATCACGAATATTGCGCTTTAGCTCTGAACCCATTGGACCATAATCCCAAAAACCATTGATACCACCATATAGCTCTGAGCTTGGGAAGATAAAGCCACGACGCTTACATAGTGAGGAAATTGCCTCTAGATTGCTTTTAATTTCTTTTTTTGTGTCCATATTTCTTTTTCCAGATTTAACTTTGAATAAAACTAAAATTTTTATTTTAAATCAAATTACTACTTAAATACCAATTGCTTGGTTATTGTACCCTTTATTCACCTAAAAGTCCAACAAATTCAGTCCAAACATCACGATTTCTAAAGCGCGCAAGGCGTTCATCCTGTTTTGCGATTATTTTTTCTCTAAGTGGTTGATTTATAATAACCTCATTTAGAGCCTCTGCTATTTCTGCAGGAGAAGCATCATTAAACAAAACACCGGCACCATCCATTGTCTCAGGCACAGCAGCACGAGCCATTGCACAGACAGGAATCTGCCATGACATTGCTTCAAGCAAAGGAGCACAGAAGCCCTCATGATCGCTCAAACACAAAAACACATCAGCTGCCTTATAGCATGCATTCAATTCTGCACTTGAAATAAATTCTGTAAAATATACACGCTGAAGCTCAAGCGTATGCACGCTACCTAGCAAAAGAGACTTATATGCTTCTTGACCGACAGATGAGCCTGCAATAATCAAGCGTGAACGTGGCTCAACATAATGCTGGTAGTAGCTGAATGCCTCTAGAAGCTTGTCATGGCGCTTATTTGGCACCACGCGTCCCACAAACAAAATATTCTTGCAGCCATCATCCTTAAGAAGTGAATACATGGCTCCATCAATAAGCCCCTCACCAAAGGATGCATCAATTACAAGAGGGAGCACTTTTACATTTTTGTAGCCCATTTCCTCTAGTTCACGAGCATTATAAGCACTAACTGCTAGATTGACATCTGCCACATCAGCAAGTGCAGCCACTTGTTTTCGTCCATCCTCAAGAATTTGTGCCATAGGAGGATTTAGTCGCTCAAAATATTCTGCTGGAGTAACATTATGATATAGGATTACCTTTTTACAAGGGAGCGATGAGAACACCTGATTTACACGGCTACCAATTGATAAATGTAAGATAGCAACATCTTCTGGCTGAACAATTGTAGGCAATTTTGATATTTCTGCTACCTCATTGCGCATATTTTCAGCTATTGTTGCTCCATCGCAAAAAAGCTCAGATGTGCAACCATTATTTCTGAATACCTCACGTAAAAGCAATGCTTCTTCACTGATAGCATCGCCACGCCTAAAGCCAGCGGTAATTTGATGTATTACTTTCATTTTACAATATGTTATGATTAGTGTTTAACATTTTATTTAATACAAAGCTAGGTTTTGCACTAAAAAATAAAGGCCTTGGTGCATTAGATTGCGCCAAGGCCTAGACCGTCATCATCAATTTTGATGATTCCTCGCAGGGATTCTAAGCTGACAATTCAGCATTAGACTTTTGAAGACAAGCACACAAGAACATACGCAAAGCGACAGTCAGTCGGTGCCTATTTTCGACCTACTTATTCTTGTGACGGTTTAACTTCATGCGTTTGCGATGCTTGTGCTTAGACATCTTCGCACGGCGCTTCTTCTTAATTGAGCCCACGAGGGATTCTCCTTATTAACGTTAATAGTTTATCCAGCAGCGGTACCTTTTAGAAATGCCACTGGGGTTAAAAAAATTGAATACTAAATAATTTACCCTAAAATTGGTCTGATTGTCTAGTAAAAAATGCTAATCTAAAGCAAATTTCGTAAAATTTTGCTCTAGATAACGATATCGTATCATTATCTAGAGCCTGCAAAATTATTAGCGCTTGCTTGTTACTTCAACTTCGTACTTGCGTACCTCATCATACCAAGCAGTGCCAGCTGGGACGCCTTCCTTCTCGCAAAGCATATTCCAAACTGCACCAAATGGTAGTAGGCGGAAGTCCTCCATTAGCTGTAGGCGTTGTGAATAATCACCAGCAGCCTCTGCCTTACGGATTAGCTTTGAAGGAGTTAGAGCTGCCATCAATAGAGCCTTACGCATATTGCGTGTGCCGATTGTCCATGCAGCAATACGATTGATGCTTGCATCAAAGTAGTCTAGACCTATGCGAACACGCTTCTCATACTTGTTCCAAACAATTTCCTGTGCGATTGCTACTAGCTCATCATTTAGTGTGATTACATGATCACTATCCCAGCGAACGCCACGGCTAACGTGAAGTGCTACCTCTGGGAAGAACTGTAGAACTGAAGAAATTTTATCTGAGATTACCTCTGTTGGGTGGAAGTGACCAGCATCCAAGCAAACAAGCTTATTGCGTGTTGCTGCATAACCCATATAGAACTCATGTGAACCAGGTGTGAAGCTCTCACAGCCAACACCGAAAAGCTTAGACTCAACAGACTCAACTGTTAGCTCTGGCTTAAACTGCTTCTCAAACATCTTATCGAGAGAATCAGCTAGGCGGGCACGTGCTCCTGCTCTATCTGCAGGTGTATCTTTGTAGCCATCTGGAGTCCAGAAATTATTTAGTACAGAAGACTTTGTCTTCTTACCAATTTCTGCAGCAATCTCGCGGCAACGGCGGCCATGCTCGATCCAGAAATCACGAATAGCCTTCTTCTGATTTGTTAGAGGCTGACCATCTGCTGCCTTTGGATGACCAAAGAAGGTTGGGTTAAAATCAACGCCAATCTTATTCTTATTTGCCCAATCTACCCAATTCTTAAAGTTTGCGTATGTGATTTCATCACGATCTGGGCATTTGCCATTTACTGGTTCGCAATAGAAAGCATGAATATTAATGCGAGAAGCACCAGGTGTTAGAGAAAGAGTCTTTTCAAAGTCTGCACGTAGCTCATCTGGTGTGCGTGCTCTGCCAGGATAATTACCTGTAACAGCCAAACCACCATCTGCTCCACCAGCTGCCTTTTCAAAGCCAACAACATCATCACCCTGCCAGCAATGAATAGAAACAGGGATTGAGCAAGCAAGCTTAATTGCCTTTGCTGCATCTACACCATATTCAGCAAATTGCTCTGCTGCCAAATTATAATTTTTCTCGATATTGCTCATATCTGGTTTCCCTTCTTTTTATTGAATATTCAAAACATCCTTCATTGAGTAAACACCAGGCTCCTTGCCTGCCATCCAAATAGCTGCTTTTAATGCACCACCAGCAAAGCTCTCACGGCTTGATGCCTTATGGGTTAGCTCTACGCGCTCACCATCGGCTGCGAAGATAACTGTGTGATCTCCCACAACATCGCCACCACGAACGGCATGAATTGCAATTGTTTTAGGATCACGCTCTTCCTCTGACATACCTTGACGTCCATAGCAAACAACATCATCAAGATTTACATTGCGACCTTCAGCCAATGCCTTTGCTAAGCCAAGTGCTGTTCCAGATGGAGCATCCTTCTTGTGCTTGTGGTGAATTTCTATAATTTCAGCATCATATCCTTCATTAAGAAGTGCTGCTGCCTGATTAACAAGAGAGAATAGAAGATTTACGCCTAAGCTCATGTTTGGAGAGCGTACAACAGGAGCAACCTTTACAACCTCTGCAACAAGAGCCTCTTCCTCTGCTGTAAGACCAGTTGTTCCTAGCACGTAGCCCTTCTTATACTTTGCCACAACAGGTGCAGTTGCTTGAACTGCTGTGTGGAAGGTAAAATCGATTACTACATCACAAGCCTTGACTGCTGCGTCAAGATCATCTGTCACAGCAATACCATTTGGCTGAATACCAGCGATAGTGCCAGAATCCATACCAATGCATGGAAGCCCAGCTTTATCCACTGCTGCTGCCAATGTAATATCATTTGAAAAATTTCTTATTGCACGAATTAGTGCTCCACCCATGCGGCCACTTGCACCAAGAATTGTTACTGAAACCATTTGTGCTTTCTCCAATTTAGATAATATTAAGAGCCTTCATAGTTGCCTCAAGCTTTGCACGATTCTCTGGCAATAGCTCACAAAGTGGCAAACGATATGATTCCTCCAAAACTCCCTGCATTGCCATAGCAGCCTTTACAGGAACTGGATTTACCTCGATAAACAAATCACGGAATAGAGGAAGCAACTCATAGTGTAGCTTCATTGCTTCTGCATATTTTCCATCCAATGCAAGATTTACCATTTCAACAACTCTTGCAGGAACAACATTTGAAGCAACGCTAATTACACCTGTTGCACCAACCGCCATCATTGGAAGGGTTAATGGGTCATCGCCTGAAAGAACATCAATATCGCATACTGATTTAACTGAATTTACGCGTCCAACATCACCAGCAGCCTCCTTGATTGCTTTTACAGCAGGGTGCTTTGCAAGGCGCTCAACTACGCTTATAGGGATATCGCGAGAAGTGCGACCTGGTGCATTATAAAGCACAACTGGCAAACCAAGGTCTGCAATTGTCATAAAGTGACGATACAAGCCCTCTGGAGATGGCTTATTGTAGTATGGTGCAATCTGCAAAGAAGCGTCTGCACCGGCATCCATAGCTTGCTTTGTTAATTCTATTGCTTCCTGGGTGCAGTTTGCTCCAGTACCAGCGATAACCTGCATGCGCCCTGCAGTTGCTTCAACTGCTACGCGGATTACTTCACTATGCTCTGGATGTGAAAGTGTTGGAGATTCACCCGTTGTGCCAACCGGTACAATACCGGCAATTCCTGCCTCTACCTGCTGCTCAATAATTGCCTTCAAACAACCATAATCCACTGAGCCAGATTTGTTAAATGGTGTTACTAATGCTGTATAGGTTCCGGAAAACATTTTTTCCTCATCTTTTCGTTTTAATACTTAAAATTTTCGACCTAATTTTCTTAAAAGAAAATATTTATAATATTTAACCATTTTATATGTTTTTTCTCAAGAAAAATGTTAATTTATGAAAGCGTGTGCATACAAGTTTTTCGCTTAATTAACTTCAAAAACAGCAATAGGGGCACAGATACGTACCCTACGATATAGCTTATTATTTCTTGGCTGCTAAGCATGGAGGTGCAAGCAGATGCTATTGGGGCGATGAACGGCAAGCAAGAATCATCCGCAATATGCTCAACAATTACATAATCACTTACATCTACCATTTACGCGATTAGGGCACATTGCCACATTTCCTTGTGGTGCACCAGCCCCCATACATCTATAGCAAATCTCATTAACTAATGGCAAGCCAGAAAAATATGCATCGAGATTTTCCAAGGTAGTTGTTGCAATATTTTCTAGTGCCTCATGAGTTAAAAAAGCCTGATGAGAGGTTACTATAACATTAGGCATAGAAACCAAGAGAGACAAGGTTTTATTTTGCTTAGTTATTGAAGAACGGTCCTCATAGAACCATTCACTCTCCTCTTCATAGACATCAAGTCCAGCTCCACCAAGCTTACCCTCTCTTAATGCTTCAAGCATAGCATCGCTATCAACTAAGCCACCTCTTGAGGTATTGATAAAAAGAACACCATCCTTCATTTTACTAATTGTTTCTCGATTGATAATATGATGTGTAGCTGGTGTTAATGGACAATGCAAGGATATCACATCTGACTCCTCTAAAAGCCTTTCAAAAGAAACAAATTCTAGCCCTGACTCTGGGTTAGGATATGCATCATAAGCCAACACACGCATACCTAACCCCTTACAAATATCACAAAACACCCGACCAATTTTTCCTGTTCCAATCACACCGGCTGTCTTACCATGGAGGTCAACACCTGTCAATCCCACTAGTGAAAAATTATAATCGCGGGTGCGCATAGCAGCCTTATGCAAACGTCTATTAAGAGTCATCAGCAGTGCCATTGCATGCTCAGCAACAGCATAAGGAGAATATGCTGGGACACGAACAACCGTTAGCCCTAATTCATAAGCGGCAGCAAAATCAACATTGTTATAGCCAGCACAACGCATCGCTAAAACCTTAATTCCACGTTGGGTTATTCCTTCTATTACTGCCCTATCAATTTCAGCATTAACAAAAGCACAAACAGCATCGCAGCCTTCAAGCAATGGGAGAGCAGCAGACGAAAGGCGGGTCTCGAAATATTTTATTTCATAGCGTCCATTATTAACTCTATCAAAGGATTCTTTATCATAAGGCTTTGAATCAAAAAATGCGATTTTCTTCATACGACCCTCCATTTTTGTTTAATAGCAAAACACATCCACATCGACAAATATCGCACAACTTTCATTAAAAATCAAGGCAAAATGTATCCCCAAATAATATTGGAAATGCATTTGAGCTCACTCGCCGCATTATTGAAGATTCTGCACTCATTTGGGGAAAAGCTCAGCCATTGCACGCTTAATCCATACGTCGATCGGGAAGGTCTCGAAACAGCCCAACCCCAAAAGAGCCATCGCAATATCGCACAGCTATTTATATAAAAAAATAAGCCTTCCATCCACAAAAAGACAGAAGGCTTATTGAAAGATACTCTTATCGTAGCAAAAAAGCTTAATTATGCTTTTGTTACGCGACCCTGCTTGATGCAAGCAGCGCATACGCTGATGTGGCACTTTCTTCCGTCCACGATTGCGTGAACGTTATGTAGGTTTGGAAGGAAGCGACGGCGTGTAACGGCTGTAGTATGAAGACCGATACCACCCTTGTACTTTGCCAAACCATGACGTACGATTTTATTACCTGTTAGCGGACCTTTGCCGCAAATTTCACAAACTCTAGACATATCTATTATTCTCCTTGCAAGAAAGCCATAATATTAAACTAAATTTTTTCAAAAAACAAGTCAAAAATTTTAAATTCCGACCATTTTCATCATTTTTTTTAAAACCCATCAAAAAGAAGCATATTTTTATCTTCAAAAACCTGACGTGCTTTTTTTGCTTTAGCACGTGTCTCTGCAAACACTGGAGAACGATTATTTCCATTGTTTACAGATTTATTTTCTTCTGAATCTTCTGCTTCTAATGTGGTTAAAATATCCTTTGCCCTGCCAATAACACCCTCTGGCATACCAGCAAGCTTTGCTACAGCTATACCATAGCTTTTATCAGCAGGTCCATTAATTATTTTTCTTAAAAATACAATTCCATTAGGATTTTCGCTTACTAAGACACTACAATTTACGACACCATTAAGAGTATTTGCCAAATCAGTCAGCTCATGATAATGAGTGGCAAATAAAGTTTTTGCCTTTACTGAAGGAGTATTGTGTAGATACTCTGCCACAGCCCAAGCAATACTAATACCATCAAAGGTGCTTGTGCCTCTACCAATCTCATCAAGCACAATTAAACTACGTGGGGTTGCATTATTTAAGATATTTGCAGTTTCCTGCATCTCAACCATAAAGGTACTGCGACCTCGCACAAGGTCATCACTTGCACCGACACGGGTAAATACGCGATCTACGACACCAATTTCAGCAACATCTGCAGGAATATAAGAACCAATCTGTGCCATAATTACCAAAACCGCAACCTGGCGAATATAGGTAGATTTACCAGCCATGTTAGGTCCAGTGATAATCATAATCTGGCGTTTATCACAATCCAGTTCTACATCATTAGGAACAAAACGCTCTGCATCTGGCAGCTGCTCAATTACTGGATGGCGTCCACCAATAATTCGGAGTGTATCATTTTCAAGGATTTGTGGGCGAATATATCCTAGAGCAAGGGCTCTATCTGCTAATGCTGCAAGCACATCAACATTCGCAATTGCTGCTGCTATTGCCTGAATCTGTGAAGTGAAGGACACTACCTTATCTCGTAAAGCAAGAAATAGCTCTTCCTCCTTACTAATGGCATGCTCAGCGGCACCAGAAATCTTTTCCTCTACCTCCTTAAGTTCTGATGTGGTATAGCGCTCACAATTGGTCATCGTCTGCCTACGAACATAATGCTCTGGCACATTGCCTATTTGACCGATGCTTACCTCAATAAAGTATCCAAAGACCTTATTGTAACGAACCTTAAGAGTTTTAATGCCTGTTTTTGCAATTTCTTCTGCTTGATAATTAGCAATCCATGCTCGCCCATTCGCTGCAGCATTACGCAACTCATCAAGTTCAGCATTTACGCCTTCGCGAATAATACCACCCTCATTAAGAGTTGTTGGCGGAGTTTCAACAATTGTACGATCTATCTCCTCAGTTAGCTCTGGAAGTGGTTGCAAATCCTCCAAAAGAGAAGTAATAAGCGAAGAGTTTTGTGCCACATTTCCTTCTAAGCGGCTACGAAGCTCTGGCACAACTCGAAGAGCATTTGACACCGCTTGAATATCACGGGCATTTCCACGTCCAAGCGATATACGAGCAATAATGCGCTCAAGATCGCGTACTTCACTAAGAGCTGCTCTTAGTGGTGTAAGCCCACTTCTTGTAGCAATTAATGCAGCAACAGCAGATTGTCGAGCATTAATTGCAGCAACATCATGAAGAGGGCGAACTATCCAGCGAGACAGCAAGCGTGTGCCCATAGGTGTGCAGGTTGTATTTAGCACACCAAATAGGGTCTCTGCACCAGATTTTCCATTTTGAGGAACAAGGTCAAGATGAGCACAAGTAGCTTCATCAAGCTGCATATAGCCAGAAGAAAGATTTAGGCGGAGATTTTTAACATGTGAAAGATCGCGACGAAGATTATCACGAACATGCTGGAGCAATGCACCTGCAGCAGCTGCAACAAGTGGCTTCCCTTCACATCCAAAACCCTCAAGAGAGCGTACAGCAAAATGACGAGTTACGGCACCATATGCAGCAGCCTCATCAAAGAACCATTCCTCTACTGGTGTTATACAACCAACACCAGCTTCTTTAAGCAAAAGCTCTGCGTAGGATTCCTCTGAATCTATAGATTGACGAGGAACGATACCCTCACCTGGTGAGAGTCGGCGAACTATACTTACACCTGCAGTAAAGCTTTCTGCTTCTTCTGCAAACAGTTCACCAGTGGAGATATCAATTGCTGCAATAGCAAGCTTTGATGCATCTGACTTATTTTTATCAAATGGACCAACTGCTATTGCAACAAGGTAATTATTCTTTTCATCTGAAAGAATATTTTCTTCTGTAATAGAGCCTGGAGTAACGATACGGGTAATTTCACGGCGAACGATGCCCTTTGCAAGAGCAGGGTCCTCCATCTGATCACAAATTGCGATTTTTTTACCCGCACGCACGAGCTTTGCAAGATAAACATCAATGGCATGATAAGGCACACCACACATTGGGTAATCTGCTCGTTTTGTTAGAGCAACACCCAATATTGGAGCGGCAATTTGTGCATCCTCATAAAACATTTCATAGAAATCGCCTAAACGAAACATCAACAAAATGTCTGATGCCACCTCTGATTTTATGCGCTGATACTGGCGCATCATCGGAGTAAGTGCTTCTGCCATTAAACGTTTACCTTTTTTTCACTAATTTATCAAATTAGAATACAGCACGTAGGAATACTGTGAATGGGTATTTCTCTGAGCTCTTTAGGCGATTTACAAGACCTAGCTGAATACCACATAGGTCATTTGCCTGGTTATAAAAACCACACTGAATACCATTAGCTGTCTCTGCCAAGTTTGCAAAACCAAACTGTACGCCATTCATTTTCTCGTCAACCATATTGATTAGACCGAATTGTACACCTGTTGCATTGTTATCAACATCGTTTACCCAAGCAAACTGAACACCTGTCATATCGCCTTCTTCAACACTGTTGTAAATCCAAGCACCCTGCAAACCGCACATATCACCCTTTACAAGGTTCATACCTGCAGCAGACTGCCAACCAGTCATATCACCACCTACGCGATTTTTAACAAGACCCCACTGAACGCCACTGAAGTCACCATCAATTACATAGTTACCCCAAAGCAAGCCCCATTGGAAACCGCTACTTGACTTATCTGCTGCATTTAAGATAAATGCAAATTCAAAGCCATGCATCTCATTATCTATATTAGAAACAAGAGCCAATGATACTCCATTCATCTTATCCTGTTCAGGTATAACTCCAATACGGAAGCTTTCTGTTACACCTGTGCGATTACCCTTACCATCCTTCAAAGCCTTAAGCTCTGCAATGGTTGATTCCTTTGCACCATCTGCAAAAGCTGAACCAGCAAATAATGCAACTGCTGCAAATAAAGACATTGTTACAAACTTATTCTTTTTCATAGTTTATTCCTTTCTTTATATTTTTTTATATTTATTTTAGCCGGAAATTATTTATGTGGCACTAGATAGTTCTTTAGATATAGCATGGTTGCCATGCGAACATCCTGAGTATGACCAGCCCTATATGATACAATAGTACCAGCAAATCTTCCTGTATCTATTAGTGCAACAGCAGCCAACAAATCAAGTGTTGCGCGGTGCCAAACCGCCTCAAGAGACTTGTCTCCAAAAACTAGCTTTGCCTCATTGAAATACTTTTTCTTTCCGTGAATAAGAATATTCTTTGTTGTATATCCAAGATTACGGGTGTCTGCAAAAAGCTTACCTAGAGTTTTTGTATAAAGATACATACTGTATGGAGCATTTGTTCTTGCTTCTGCACCAATCTTAAATGTTTCTGGTGTCATATCAAACAAAATGCGCTGTTCACCAATTGAGGAAGGGAATTTAATAGCACAATCCACGCGCAACCCGTACTGACCAGGCTCTGCTGGAATAAATGTTAGAAAATCACCTCTTTCACCTGAGAATGTTACTGGTTCCTTAACTGTAACAAATTCTGCTGGCTCATCTGTATCTACAATCTTAGCTTCTTCCAAAGCCTCATAAATATCATAGTTACCTTTATCAAAAAGAGGAGGATCACCAGAATCTGTACGAATCATTAGATTATCCAAACCCATGCCCATACGCATAGCAATAATATGCTCTACCATACGAAGATAGTTGTGTGGACAGCCAGAGCGCAAAACAATATTGCGAGCAGTTGTCCAAACATTGCGAACAGAAACCTTGATTGGGAACTGCTCTATCTGATCAGTACGATCAATCCACCATCCATCCTCTTGGCATGGAAAAAAGTTCAAAGTACTTGTTTGTGATCCAAGAAAAGTTCCTGGACCTGTAACATGTGTTGAGTTAGCAATTGTTGTTTTTTTCATAGAATATGGATATGGCCCATTGTTGAGCATTTCCAAATCTATTGGTTGATCAACAAATTGCTTGTATGCCTCTGCTGCTGCCGCTGCATTACCAACAATTGTTTTTCCGAGATTATAGGTTGGGGTGGACATAATACTCTCCTCTTATTTTTTTAACAAATCAACAAGAATACCAGGATTCTTTAATTGAGCAATGACCATTTCTTCTGTGATTACAAGCTTCTTTTGAGCTGCAAATTCGCCTATGTTATACATTACATCAATCATCAAATCCTCCATGATTGCACGTAGACCACGGGCTCCTGTTTTACGAGTCAATGCCTCTTTTGCTATTGCACGAACAGCCTCATCTGTTAGCTCCAATTCAACTCCATCCAATGCAAAAAGCTTCTTGTACTGTTTGACAATACAATTCTTTGGCTGGGTTAAAATGTGAACCAAATCATCCTCTGTTAGTTCATTTAGCATTGCAACAACTGGTAAACGTCCAACAAACTCAGGAATCATTCCATATTTGATCAAATCCTCTGGGTCTGGACGCAAAATTGTATTTCCATTTGCTAAATCTACAGTTTTTTCTTTCTCTGCACTAAAGCCAAAATTCTTTTTTGAATGACGTTTAGTTACAATATCCTGCAGACCGACAAAAGCACCACCACAAATAAATAGAATATTTGTGGTATCTAGTTCAATATACTTTTGTTCTGGATGCTTTCTACCTCCTGCTGGTGGCACACGTGCAATTGTTCCCTCAAGAATCTTTAGTAGTGCCTGCTGCACACCCTCTCCAGAGACATCGCGTGTAACAGAAACATTTTCTGTGCGGCGGCCAATCTTATCGATTTCGTCAACAAAAATAATACCCTTCTTTGCACGTTCAATATCCATACCAGCTGCTTGGATTAGATTTAGAAGAATATTTTCTACATCCTCACCAACATAGCCAGCCTCTGTCAATGCAGTTGCATCGGCTATAGCAAATGGCACATCAAGCATGCGAGCAAGAGTGCGAGCAAGAAGAGTTTTTCCACTACCTGTTGGTCCCATAAGAAGAATATTACTCTTCTCTATCTCAACATCCTCTAAATCCTTGAATTTTTTCTCTGTCTTCACAGGATTGATGCGACGATAATGGTTGTGAACAGCAACAGCAAGTGCCTTCTTTGCACCCTCTTGTCCTACAACATATTGATCAAGAAAAGCTTTAATTTCTGCTGGAGGTGGCACATTAATTGTAAATGGTTCCACATTTGGATCCTTTTTATTTTGATGTGGAGCAGAATATTTTTCATTTACTCTTTCTATAGCAGCTTGGATAGCATGCTGCTGTTCAGGGAACATTTTAAGTAATTTATCAACATTTGCAGCTACACATTCTTCACAAAGAGAAAATCCTTCATCAAAAACTAGAATCTGAGTTTCTGATGACTGAGCACCGCAAGCCATGCAAAAAAGATTTTTATCCGTTGTTTTCTTTTTTTTAGGAGGCATCTTTTTTACTCCAAAAAATATAATTGTTTACTTTTTATTTACAAGCACTTCATCAATCAAACCATAGGCCTTTGCTTCTTCTGCGGACATAAAGTTGTCTCTATCAGTGTCCTTTTCTACCTCTGCTAATGGTTTTCCAGAGGCATCAGCTAAGATTTGATTCAAAGTTTTACGGATGCGTAGAATTTCCTCTGCTTGGATACGAATATCTACTGCTTGACCCTCAGCACCACCATGTGGCTGATGAATCATAATACGAGAATTAGGAAGAGCAAAACGCTTTCCTTTAGCACCAGCAGCCAAGAGTACAGCACCCATAGAAGCAGCTTGACCGATACAATATGTGGCAACATCACATTTAATATAATTCATTGTATCAAGAATTGCCAAACCAGCTGTGCAAACACCACCAGGAGAATTGATATACATATGAATATCCTTCTCAGCATCCTCTGCCTGTAGGAATAGAAGCTGAGCGATTACTAGAGTTGCAACACTATCATCTATTGGTGTTCCCAAGAAAATAATGCGATCCTTCAATAAGCGAGAATAAATATCATAGGAACGCTCTCCTCTACCTGTCTGTTCTATAACATAAGGTACATATTGAGAATACTCTGCCATAATAATTTCCTTTATATAAACAAATTAAAACAAAAAAGACCCGTCACTAATAGAATTAGCGACGGATCCTCAAATAATAAGCGCCGCCGCTAATTAGGCGCCAAAGCCTGCTGTTGGCTTTGCCTTCTCAAGAAGAAATTCCATTACTTTTGCTGAACGTGCCTCGCTATAAAGCATCTGCATCTTCTGCTGATCCTTTACAATCTGACTCATTTCTTTTTCAGTAATGCGCATCTGGTAGAACTTCTGCATTACAAACTTGTTGAACTCTTCATCTGTAAGCTTGATGTCTTCCTTTGTTGCAATAGCATCAACCACGAAAGACACACGCATACGATCTGCAGCACGCTCATCAGCAATCTTTGTTAGCTTCTCCTTCTCAGCCTCTAGCTCTTCCTTATTTGCGCCCTGACGTAGGCCCATCTGTAGAAGGCTTGAAAGATTATTTGCTGCTGTACGCTTTAGCTGCTCCTCTGGAAGCTCCATAGAAACGCTCTTGCTGATGTACTCATAAATCTGCTGTAGCTTACGCTCTTTGTCCTCAGTCTTTGCCTGATTCTCAAAGTAATCCTTAATACGAGTGCGTAGAGCATCAATATTTTCAGCACCTGTCTTTTCCTTAACTAGCTCATCTGTTAGCTCAGGAGTTACATAAGTTGTACCCTTATTTAGAGTCCACTTATACTCAACCTTTTTGCCACGTAGCTCTTCCTTAGCACTATCCTCTGGATACTCTGCCACAAATACGCCTGTATCACCTAACTTCTTACCAACAAGAGCATCTGCCATTCCAGGAATTAGATAATACTTAGAACCAATTGTGCACCAAGAAATATCATTCTTTGCATAATTTGCTGAGATGCTTGGAATTGCCTCTGCTAAAGGAACACCATCAAGAGTTGCCTCATAAGAAATGCAAACCATATCATCTTCCTTAGCAACTGTTTCTGCTGTAAATTCCTCACCTGTTGCAAATGATTTTGCAAAGTTCTTTAGCTCTGTATCAACCTTATCTGCAGCTACCTCTGTAACCTTATCATCTACAGGGATACCCTCGTATTTTGGAAGATCAAACTCAGGGAAAACATCAATCTCAGCTGCAAAAACCATACCATCATCTGATGTAGGATACTCAAGATCAGCAAAAGTAATTAGCTCAAAAACCTTGATTTCCTTCTCTTTGATTGTCTCAGAATAGTACTTCTTTGCTACACCATCTACTGTTTCTGCCTTAATCTTATCAGCAAATTTTTTCTCGATTATTGCTTGAGGAGCCTTGCCCTTACGAAAGCCTGCAACTGCACCTTCTTTTACAAACTTCTTAACAACATCTGCCTTAACAGCATTTACTTCATCTGCTGCGATTGTAAAAGTTAGCTTTTGACGGCAACCAGAAATTTTTTCAATATCAACATTCATCTTTATTTTATACCTATTATGTTTAGTTAGAAAAATATGTGATGATTATACCATAAAGAAAATTTATAAAAAAGTAATTTTTTTAATAAATAGACGAAAATAGGGCATTCCGCAATGTGTCAAAATAAAAGACACCGAAAAGAAAAATGAAAAAAATAAGTTCAATGCCCATATTTCAAAAATGATGACACTATGAGATAATGGGATACTATGAATGCAGTATATTCTAAAAATTTCATGAAAACATACA